>JAPOXY010000173.1 GCA_026706845.1 Gemmatimonadota bacterium | reverse complement strand
AGACCAGGTGATGGTAATGTAACTAATTCCACCTCTTGCGCTCACATTGCGCGGTGCTGCCAAAACTGGAGCAGGCGCAGTGGCCTGGGCAGAGACAGGGGACGATAATTCGCTCTTTATATTAGAGGGGCCTGTCGCCCGCACCCGATAGACAAAGGGCTGATCTGCTGTGACAGGGGTATCCACATATGTCGTCAGCACAGAAGAGAAGGTTTTGTCAGGCGTTTCGTGTGTGGGATCGGTGAAGCGCAATATCTCATATCCGGTCAATTCCGGCTCGGTGTTCGCCGACCACGTCAAGGTGATTTTCTGCTCACCAGGAGTTGCCCGTACGTTGCGCGGGATGGCAAATCCCTTGGTGGTCACAGATACCGGCTGAGACCGGGGTCCAGCATTGCCGTCCGGATCCAATGCTCTGATCGCATAAAAGTATCGCGTCAATAACTCAACGGATGTGTCTTCATAACTCACCTGATTGCTCAATACTGTGGCGATCAGTGCAAATGATGTATTGTTCTCGCGTGACCGGTAGATCTCAAAGGAGGCCAATCCGGTCAACTCATTGCCATTTCTATCTGATACAGGTGCAGTCCAGTTGAGCGTCACCCGCTGATAATGATCATCGTCCAGGCTGACGATGAGATCTGAGGGTGCGCCAGGAGCACTTTGATCGGCGAGTGCCAGTCCGTCGATGAAAGAGGAAGTATCACTGCGCAATAGTCCAAGATTGGGATCTTGCACAACGGTTTGAACTTTGTAGAAGTACACTTGATCGGTCGCGACAAGCGAATCGATATAGGTCGTCTGCCCCGTGGTAAAGAGCGTGTCGCTTGTTACGGGTGTGAAGGGACCTTGGGTCGATTGTGACCGCAAAATCAGATAGCCCAGCAAATTGGGATCGTTTACGGGATTCCAGGATATGACAATGCGCGCCTGTTCATTTTTTGTTGCGCGCAAGCCAGCAGGTATTGGTACGTTCGCGCCTGGTGTGTCTATGGTTACTAAAGTAAGTGCTGGAGGCCCGATGTTGCCTTCTGGATCAACGGCGATGACTACGTAAACGTGAAGCACGCCAGCTTCGAGTTCATCGGTGTCGAGAAAATAAGTCTGGGTGGCGGGTACGGTTCCAAGTTCGACGAAAACATCCTTCAACTCGTCGGATATTTCTCCCAGATTATCGAGGTCAATGCCCAGTTCTGTGGCGAGCTGGACCAGTGCTGTTTGTGAACCCTGTATCTGGAGTTTGCCCTGCGAATCTTTGATTCTGAAAATTCTGTACCCGGACAATCCGGTCAATTCCTGATTGCCCACATCCGTTTCTGGCGCTGACCAGCCCAGTGCAACCTGTTTGCCATCGGCATCGGTGATGGCGACGAAATTCATCGGCATAGCTGGTGCGCGCGTATCATCGAGGACTTCTGCACTTACAAACGCGGACAATTCGCTCGATTGTCCATCTACATCTACGGTGCTGAGTTTATAAAAGTATATTTTTGATACATTGGCATCTATTGTCGAATCCACATAAGTCGTGCGTGCTGTCGTCACGTCGGAAACGGATGATTCGCCGCGCAATAGATCAAATTTGCCCGTAGCCGATGTTGACCGCCATATCCCATATCCCGCAAGATTGGTGCTGTTCACGGGATTCCAGTTCAAAGTGATCCGTCCAATACCGCCTTGGGCGCGAATATTGCCAGGCGGATTCAACGCCGTTGTGCTTCCTTCAAATTGTGAGTCAACCGGATTTACGCGTTCGCGTCCGCATCCCCACATGGCTATTAAAATTATCGCAATCCCCAAAAGGCCGAGTTGTAGTCGGCGCGTCCACCAGTGCTTCATAATAATCTCCTCATTGCCCATTACTGATGATTAAAATTTTTTCTTCAACACAATCCCAACAGATTTTTTGCGAATATCACTGTTGAGATCTATTTTGATTCGTCGATCAATTTTGGGCATTTTATCATCCACACCGCTGTGTATGAGCAAACGCAAACCACTGATCAACAAAATTGCGGAAAATCCGACACTCATCATGCTCTTGGTATCTCGATCGCTCGTGCGGTTAAAAAGCCGTTCGGCTTCTCGAGAGTCTTTCGCCGCCTTATAGGCTTCGTAATTGTCGTTTGCATCGCGCTTATAATCAATGGCGCGCTTGGCCATAAACGCACTGCCACTGAGAAATAAAACACCAAATGTGCGCCGTGCAGTAAAAAAGGACCGCGCTTCGGCAACGGGAGCCAAACACCCCCAAAAAAATGTGGTCGCCAGCACGATGCAACACATTTTATACATCCGTCTATGCATACTTACTCACTCCTTCCCTGATATTTCGAGGATTTAGACGAGAGTACATGATTAAAAGTTTCGGATAACTGATATATTCTATTCAAATCTTCTTTCGGCTTCTGTCTTTTCCCAGGTGCGCACCAGGCGAACGAGTCTTGTGCCGAGAATTTTATCGTGAAGTGCCCGGCTGCCGGGATCCCACAGCATCCAAAATCCACTGAGACCCAGTGTCCCGACAAAAAGCAGAGGCTGTAGAACAAATCTGCCCACTGCCTGTGACCAGGTTGGAATACCTCCCCCAACGCGCTCGACTCGAATGCCCAATTCGCGCATCCCCGGGGTAAATCCAGAACGCGCCCATCCCGATAAGGTCATGAAAATACGAAAAACGAGCAGAATGACCAGAATGATTCCAAAATCATTCCAGATAATCATCGCCCTGCTCTGCGCTGCGGGATCTCCCTCGATCACTCCAACGGCGATATCCTTCGCACTCCCTATGAAACCCGTGATGTCTGACCAGAGATCATCGGATTGATTGCCGCCACCGCCGCCTCGTCCGCCACCTCGTCCGCCACCACCTCGTCCGCCGCCGCGGCCACCGCCAGCACTTGCGGTTTGCGCGCTTGGAAAAAGAACGCTTTTGAGAAGAAAAAAAATTAAAAAAGGAACGAGCACTTGCATGGAGAAATCAATTGCGCTCGACGCGAGACGTCTCAAGATCCCGGGGGAATCCGTCAGCGTACTTGTTTCCATAGATTTTGGATCGAAGTCTTTTAAGCGCGTTTCGATTTCTGCCCTGACTTGGTCGTATCGCTCTGGAAATAGATCGCGATCCAGATGTGCATAAATATCTTCGAGTTCTGAAAGCGAATAGTTCTGAAGCGATTCGACAAATGCTTCATCTCGGCTCTGGTCCATGCTACTCCTTGCGGTCGGTTAGCGAATAAAGCGTTGGGATCAGCACCAGGGTTACCAGGGTTGATACGACCAGGCCGCCTATGACGGTAATGGCCATAGGCGCGCGTATCTCAGCGCCCTGCCCTACCGGGAAAAGCATACCCACCACAGCCATGACTGCGATGTATACCTGCCCGGATAACACGCCATCCAGCACGCCTTCAATGCTTTTGACAAGGGGCTGAAAATTGAAAATGCCCAGTGCCATGGGCAACAGACCGAGCACGGTTGTAGAGGTGGTCATCAAAATGGGACGCAGGCGCACTCTGCCCGCCTGTGCAATGGCTTCCATTTTGGGCATGCCCTCATCTCTTCGGAGCGTGTTGATATAATCGATGAGCACAATGGCATTGTTGACGACAATGCCAGCCAACATAATCAAACCAATGAGGACGACCACACTGATGGTCTGTCCGGTTATGAGGAGCAGGGCAAAAACGCCTACCAGAGCAAAAGGTATGGCAAACATGATTACAAAAGGATGAACGAGCGATTCAAACTGCGATGCCATTACCAGATAAACGAGAAAAATCGCCAACCCAATCGCCAGTTGCATACTTTCAAACGATCGCTGTTGCTCTTCATTCTGACCACCCACTTTAATCGAAAAATCAGCGGGTAATTCCATCTGATCAATTTCGCGTTCGAGGTCTGCGACGACGGCACTCAGACTTCGACCCACCAGATTGGCTGAAATCAATGCCACGCGCTCCTGGTCAATTCTGCGAATTTCTGCAGGCCCCATTTCCACCTGTAAATCGGCGACCACACTCAAAGGCACCGGCGATGGGGCATTGTTGGGGCTGACGATCAACCGCCTCAGATCATCTACTGTGCTTCGGTGTTCCTCTTCGGAACGAACGCGAATATCGACCCGCCGATCTCCTCGGGTAAATTGTGTGGCAACCTCTCCTTGAACCTGATTGCGGATAATCCCGCCAATGGCATTAATCGTCGTGCCTATTTGCGCCACGCGCTTGCGGTCAAACCGAATTTGCACTTCGGGTGTACCGCCCTCGCTCGTTGTTTTAATATCTGTCAGTCCCGGGATGGTTTGCATGCGCGCCATCATTTCCCCGGCGATCATCTGTAGCGACTGCAAATTATAACCGGCGACTTCCACTTCGATTGGCGTGCGGGACGAGAATAGCGACGGGCGGGTAAATTTTGTGTCCACGGCGGGAATTTCCAGGATCATCTGGCGCAAGCGTTCCATCACGGCAATTTCGCGGTCTCGAATAATGCCCTCGTGGAGTACGACATTGACTTCGCCTACATTTTCCCTTTCTTCTCCGCCGCTGCCGCCAGATGCCGATTGTGTACCGACAATGCTGTAAACCAAGCGCACTTCGGGTTGACTGCGAATAATCCTCTCAATGGCTTGAATGGTTTGTGTGGTGGCAGCAAGGGGTGTGCCCAACGGCATTTCGACTGCGATTGAGAACGCTCCCTGGCTCATTTCGGGGATCAGTTCACTGCCCAATTTTGTGCGGAGTTCCCAGGTTCCACCCAAAAGGACAATTGCCAATCCAATCACATACAGGCGATGCCTGAGCGCCCATCTGATAATGTGCGGATAGACGAGATAAGCGCGCCCAATCACTCTGTCAAAAATCCAGAATAAAGGTGTCAGGCAGGTCAGAATGCCGCGTCCCAGCCATCCTATAACCGTGCCCAGCAATCCCATAGCACGGGCTGGGGCTTCTACACCCCCCTTGTGTCCACTTTCCTTTTTTCGTTTCTCTACGGCGGCAAATTCGCCAATCCAGGAAAATTCCAATGAAGCCAGCATAGGTATGACCGTGAGGGCAACGAGCAGGGAGGCGACGAGCGAATAGGTCACGGTAAGTGCCTGGTCCCGGAAGAGTTGCCCTGCAATGCCTTCTACAAAAACAATGGGGACAAAGACGCATATTGTCGTCATTGTAGAAGCCACCACAGCCTTCCCCACTTCAGACCCCCCTTTATTGGTCGCTTCACGCGGACTCAGACCGCTATCCTGGTAACGCTGTACGCTTTCGAGTACGACAATTGAGTTGTCAACCAGCATGCCAATTCCCAGGGCAAGACCTCCCAGAGACATGATGTTGAGGCTTACGTCAGATGCGTACATGAGGAAAAATGTCGCAACAACTGAAATGGGAATAGATACGCTGATGATGCCCGTGCTTTTGGGGCTTTGCAAAAACAGATAGAGAACGATAATGGCCAAAAAACCGCCCAAAATAGCGGTGTTGAGGACCTCGGAAACCGAGTCTCGAATGAATGTCGATTGATCCGCGACGACCTCCATCCGAGAATTGCCCAGCAAATCGCCGGATGTGCGGCGGAATTGCTCAAGGGCCTCTTTAACGAATTGCGCAACTGTTACGGTATTGGCATCGCCCTCTTTGTATATGGCCAGTTCGACACTTTCTTGCTGATCAATACGCGTAATTACCGTGCGTTCGCGGTGTCCTCGGGTCACCGCGCCCACATCGGCTAATGTGATAATGGTGCCCTGTCGTTGGCCCACCACAATATCCTGAATTTCTTCTATTGTTTTAAATTCGTTGAAGGTGCGAACCAGGTATTCCGCTTCGCCATCTTTGAGTTCTCCTCCCGTCAAGTTCACATTTTCCTGGGCTAAGCGATTGACGACCTGAGATAGAGGAATGCGCAGTGCAGCCAGTTTGGGCTGGTCAATTTCAACTTGTATTTCTTCTTCCAGGCCACCATTGACGCGCACAGATGCGACCCCTTCGAGGCTTTCCAATTCGGGCTTAATTTCTTCTTCGGCCAGGAGGCGCAGCGCGATCAGGCTTTCTTCGCCGTAGAGTCCGATACGCATGATCGGGTCCAACGAGGGGTCAAATCTCAGCAGTACGGGTTTTCTCACGTCCTGTGGTAGGCGTACCTGATCGAGCTTTTCCCGAATATCGAGTGAAGCAAAATCCATGTCCGTACCCCAGGCAAATTCCACCACCACATCCGACATGCCAGGGCGCGAGGTCGATGTGACCCGGATAACTCCATTTACCACACCCACAGACCCCTCAATCGGCTCGGTGATTAAGCGTTCCATCTCCGAGGGTGCTGTGCCTTCGTATTCTGTGCGCACCGTCAGGGTGGGATAGGTGATATCGGGCAGCAGGTTGATCGATAGGCGCTGAAAAGCAACCATGCCGAATAGCACTGCCGCAGCCACAAACATCGTTACTGTTACCCGTCGCCGGGTTGAAAATTCAATGAGCTTCATAAGTTTTAATTACCTCGTCCACCACGTCCTTGTATCAATCCTTTTTCTCGCATTTCAGCTACAAAAGCGCGGAGTTTTTCCATATTTGTTGCGAGTTCGGGATCGTCTTTTACGCGCTTTTCATATTCGGTTTTGACTTCGGGAAAGCGCTCGATCATGCGTTTTATGCGATCTGTGGGATCACCGCCACCGCGTCCTTGCCCACCGGCAAATCCTCTGCCCTGTCCCCCTTGACCCATCTGTCCGCGTCCTTGCCTGCCCTGTCCCTCACCACCTGCCATAGTACTCCCGCCTCGTTGTCCTCCCTGTCCCATCTGTCCGCGTCCTTGCCTGCCCTGTCCCTCACCACCTGCCATAGTACTCCCGCCTCGTTGTCCTCCCTGTCCCATTTGCCCACGTCCAGCGCGTCCCTGTCCCCCTTGACCCATCTGTCCGCGTCCCTGCCTACCCTGTCCGCCGCGTCCGGCAAATGCGGGAGGTGCGGCTTCTCCTACGAGGCGCACGGGAGAACCCGGTCTCAATCCTTCCTGCCCTACGGTAATGACTCGCTCTCCCTGGGAAAGGCCGTTGAGTATCTCTAAACGATCGCTATCTGTAAAGCCGATTTCAATACGCCTGCGCTGCGCCTGCCCGCGCCCGCTTTCGGGATCGGTTTCAAAGGTAAATACCTGGTTGCCTTCTCCTTCGAGTACGAGGGCTTTTTTGGGAATGACCAGGGTGTTTCTTCGCGTTTCCGTGATAATATAAACCGAGGCAAACATCCCGGGACGCAATAGACTTTTATCTGTTCGGGGTATCTCGACGGTTACTTTGACCGTGCCGCTTTCGGGATCTACCACGGGGCTGATCATTTTTACTGTGCCCGTAAATTCTCTTTCAGGCGCGGCTTCAACTGTGATGCGCGCAGTCTGTCCTACGGTGATTTTACCAAAATCCTTTTCCGTTACCTGGATGCGCGCAAGCAGGGGATCAAATTTGGCTACAGAGGCCACTACCTGATTGTTGGTGACCATGTTGCCCACTTCGATATTTCTCAGTGTCATAATGCCTTGAATGGGCGATCTAATCGCCGTGTAGCTCAAATCGAGTTTGGCCTGTTCGAGTTGTGCTTTGGCCGATTCGAATTGGGTTTTGGCATTTTCATAAGACTGTTTGCTACCCAGATTGCGCTGAAATAGGGCATCTTCGCGTTCATATCGCTGTTTGGCTTCCTGATAGGCAACTTCTCGCTGCGCAACACTGATCTGGGCAGCGTCGGCGTCGAGCCGCGCCATTACGGTGCCCTCGCGTACGGGGTCGCCTTCTTCTTTTGAGATCGCGATGACCTGCCCGGATCTGCGCGCTCGAACGTCAACCCATCTTTCGGCTTCGAGAGTTGTGTTTTTGAGAATATATGCCGAAATATCCCCTTGTTTTACAGTCTCGACCTTGACGGGCGCAGCAGCACCGCCACCGCGTCCACCGCGTCCACCGCGTCCAGCACGTCCGCCCTGTTCCTGTTCTGCTTCTTCTTCGCCACAGGCAAAGAGCGCGAGAAAAAGCAGAACGAACCATCGATGGTTGGCTATTTTTTGCATCATCCCTCCGTCTTCTCAGGACTTATAAAGAAAGTAAATGATTACTCACTTATTTTTGCACAAATTTCTTTTCATTTTGTCTGATTGCTGTGGGTTCTGTTTCTATACTGATGACGCCGTACATCCTGTTCGGCCATCATCTCATCAAATTCTTTTCGCTGTTCAGGCGTCAAAATTTCCCGAATTTGAGCGCGAGTTGCGTTTCTCACTTTACCAAACTCAGAGCGATAGGCCGTGTTGATATCGACCATGCATTTACGCCCTTGTTCGAGGATTGTGTCCAGTTGCGCTTTCTGATTATCTGATAGGTCGAGCTTTGCCACCATTTCAGACATGCGCACCCGTCTCTTTCCAGAATCACCAGACGCGAGACTTTCGTAAACAGTCCCTATTACTGCGCCGAGTAATAAACACAAAACGATCAGGCATATAAAGCGGAAACGCGAAATAAACATAATAAAAACCTTCTAACGCGTGTTGTCGGATAAGACGAGGTCGAGCACGCGATCTTTGGAAAAATCATCTTCGGTCAAACTCACAACTTCTCGAACCTCGCGGTCGAGCGAACCCTGTAAAAAAGCATCCAGCGTGAGGGGTTCAACATTTCTGTCCAGGCGCTGGGTCAAAAATGCCAGCGAGCCAATGGAGATCAGCAACATTGCGGCAGTGGCGAATTTTTGAAATCCCCATCGGTTTTTCATTCGCGCCACTTCTTCCTGGATTTTTATATCTACACGCCGCACAAAAAAACGGTCGGGTGCAGGCGGAGACCAGGCGGCAAATAGTTGTCGCACGCGCACCATCTCGGCCAGTTCACGCCTGAGACTGTCGGATGTGCGCAACAGCATTTCAACTCTGGCCCGGTCTGCTTCTGTCAGCGCATCGTCGAGATAAGCCGACAACAATTCTCGGTTGATGTCAATGGTGTTGTCTGCGTCCATATTCACGCCTCAATCCAGTTGTCGTATTGCACTTGCAAAATTTCGCGGAGTTTTGCTCGTCCTCGAAACAGGCGAGACTTAACGGTTCCTATTGAGCATTTGAGCAATTCGGCGATTTCTTCATAGGTTAGACCTTCAATTTCTCTCAAAACAAAGGTTATGCGATATTCTTCAGATAGATCGTTCAGGGCGCATTCGAGAATTTCTTGAAGTTCCCGTTGTTCAACGCGCATATCTGCATTTTGGGGCTGACCCGCCCAGATGCGCGGTGCATCCCAATTTTCTCGATGTTCATCCAGAGATATAAAGCTGCGTCGATGTCTGGATTTGAGGTGATCTAAGCAGCAGTTGATAGCGATGCGGTGCAACCATGTTGAAAATAGCGATTGTCCCCGAAATCGATTCAGGGCGCGAAATGCCTTGAGAAATGCTTCTTGCGCCAAATCGTCGGCTTCGTCGAGATCGCCAATAAGGCTGTAAACCGCATTGTACACGCGTTCATGGTGTCGCTGAACCAGCACGGAGAAAGCCTCAGTGTTGCCCTCTAAGACCCGGGCGACGATTTGGATATCTTCAATATGTGAAAAATTGGACGATTTTGAATCGCGCATTGTTCCGACCTCTCGGCGAATCAACGAATCAGCGAATCAACGAATCAGCGAATCAACGAATCGAAACTCGTAGTGATTTTTGGTGGTAGGGCGGGGTTCGTCTATTCGTCTATTCGTCTATTCGTTCCGCTGTGGCATTGGTAATCCGTCTGATTCCCACACCTCTGACGAGGTCCAGAATCGACATCACGTCGCCATAAGGCAATTGGCGGTCTGCTCGCAAAATGAGACCCCCACTTTCATCGATATCCGCAGCGTGTTGTTTTAATAATTCCCGCAATGCCGATTGATCGACGGTCTGACCATCTAATGCCATTTGACCATCTGCCGATACGTTGAGAATATAACGTCTTGGATGCTGCGTTTTTTCCGCGTGTTCCATGGCGGGCAGTTCGACCTTGAGTGCGGATTGATCGATAAATTGCGTGGTTACGAGAAAAAATGTAAGCAATAAAAACAGGACGTCGATCAACGAGGTTACATTGATGGCCGGGCGGCGCTTGAGGGGCATTTGCATTCGCATCACTGTTCACCTTCGGAGCCTTGAAACCCCCGGAGCTTTTTCAGGAGGGTATTGGCGTATTTCTCAATTTCCAAAATCAAGCTTTCTGCGCGACTGCTGTATAAATTGTAAAATACGAGTGATGGAATCGCAATAAAAAGTCCAGCGGCAGTCGTTAGAATTGCTTCGGAAATGCCCCCTGCCAGGAGATTGGCCTGTCCTACACCCACTTCTGAAACCTGTTGAAAAACTTTAATCATGCCCAGAACAGTACCCAGGAGTCCCAAAAGCGGTGAAACTCCCGCTACGGTCTCCAGTACTACCAGTCCCTTTTGCAATACGCCCATTTCCTGACGGCCCTGATCCAGAATGCTTTCTCTAACCTCTTCTAAGGACAAATGGCGATTGTCCAATCCCGCGCGCATTACCGCGGAGAAAGGCCCTTTGTGCTGCCGACAGACGTTCAAAGCCAATCCGATATCTTCTGGTCCTTGAATATTGTCGATTACACTGACAATTTCGGGCCGGATGACGGCGCGACGGCGCAGTGCAAACCCGCGCTCAATCGCAATGCCCAAAGCCAGTACTGAGCACAAGGTCAGAGGATACATCATGAGGCCACCCTGTTCAAATAGTGCCCAGCCCATATTATTGTCGCCTTTGCCCTTTTCCAAAAATTAAATATTCAAAAGTACCCGTAATGTCGAGGTACTCATCCGGGAAATCTGGGGGTAATGCCTTGAATGGTGCCGATAGTTCAACAGCCTTCAGGCTCGTTTTGAGCAACAACTCACTGCCCTCATAGTCGATCAACTCGGGACCTTCGAGCCGACCGTCGCGCCAGATTCTGAATTTCACTCTGGTCTTACCATCGATCATACCCAACTCGAATGCGCGAGGCGGATATATATGACGGTCAATATGTCGTTTGAGATATTGCATATAGGGTGCGAAATTCCAGGCATAAGTACTCAGTTGCAATCCTCCGCGTTCGAGTGCGCGGGTTTTGCGATTGTCCATATCTATGTGCGATTGGGGCAATTCCCCGCCCAGCACCGCGCGTTCTCGCTCTTTTCGCGCTTCCTCGGGATTTTTCTGCAATACCTCCACAAAACTAAAGGGGTTGTCGGTGGTTTCCTGCGTGCGGTCTGCGCTTTGTGTCTCACTGCGCGACTTTCCCTGCGCTGGCGTCGCTATGTTCTTTGCCTGTGATATGCCATCAGAAAATGGTAAGTGGCTTTCGGGCAAGGCCGTCTGTTGATCGCGAGAGATGTTATCGCGCTCTGCGAGCAACGGCGTTTCTTCGGGCGGTGCGTCGTCTCGATTTTGGGGCACATCGACAAATTCAAATGTCAGGGGTGGTGATACGGGTATTTTTTCTGGTTGCGGCACAATGAGCGCAGACCGCCACAGCGGGTTCTCCAGGAGCAGAAACAGAATGTGCAGCAGAATGGCTGCGGTATAAGCCCAGAGGTATGGATTGTTGAGTCGCGTTGCCATATACCCGTTCCGCCTTTGTTTTTAGTTTGCTTCTGCGACTTCAATTGCTTGCGAATGTATTTTCGCCCACATGCCCTGGAATAAAGACATCCCCCCCACATAAATAAAACCAGCGGCAAACAAAATCAGGAATGGTACGGGAAAATACAGCCCTTTCGCAATCGAATACGCCATGGCACCCAGCAAATAAAATCCGAGTCCAATTTCCAAAAATGACGTCATGTTTTTTCGCAGGGCGTAATTTTTGCGATACCAATTTCCATTCCTGCCGATAACGCGATACTTAGGGGTGCGGTTGAATGCGGTCTCGTGCCCCCGCAAAGCCTGAATCACTCCGCGCGCGTTGTTCAATGAAATCCCCATGCCCAGAGCGAGTACGAATGGCAAATACAGGATGCGCGATTTCCAATCCGAATATATTTCTCGCTGCGAGTGGATGTAGTATCTCGAGATCACGCCCGTCGCGCCTACAAAGAGGGGAAAATCGATTATTACCACCCTGAGCCATCCCAGGTCTTCCCGCAGAACAATTGCGGGAAAAATGAGAATGGCGATCATTGCCATCAAACAATATGCAAAATTGGTTACCAGATGAAAAGCGGCTTCGCCCTTTACGCGCCATGGGAGATGGCTTTGCAACAGGGTCTTCAGTGTTTTTTTAGCGGTTTGAACAGAGCCTTTTGCCCATCGAAATTGCTGTGATTTCCAGGCATTTACTTCCACGGGGATTTCGGCTGGCGTTACGGTATCTGAGAGATAGACAAATTGCCATCCCGCCAATTGCGCGCGATAGCTCAAGTCGAGGTCTTCAGTCAGGGTATCGTGCTGCCAGCCGCCGGCTTCATCGATACAAGCCCGGCGCCAGACGCCCGCTGTGCCGTTAAAATTGAAAAACAAGCCCGAGCGGCTTCGGGCACCGTGTTCCATAACAAAATGGCCGTCGAGATAGATGGCCTGTACGCGTGTCAAAATGGAGTAGTCCCGATTCAGATGCCCCCAGCGCGTCTGAACCATGCCGACTTGTGGTTCTGCGAAATGCGGGATGGTTTTGTTCAAAAAGTCCGGTGGCGGCAGAAAATCGGCGTCAAAAATTGCGATCAATTCACCGCGTGCGACCCGCAATCCCTCTGCGAGCGCACCGGCTTTATACCCGGTGCGCGTTTTGCGGTGTATCAGCGCGATATTCAGTCCCGAATGTCGAAGTTCATCAACGCACTGTCTGGCGATTGCGGTTGTTTCATCGGTCGAGTCGTCTAAAACCTGAATTTCGAGGCGGTCGGCTGGATAATCCATTTTGGCGACCGCGCGAATCAGTCGTTCGACCACATAGCGTTCATTAAATACGGGCAATTGCACTGTCACAAAGGGTAATTCATCAAAGGTGCCGCGGGGAATGGGTTGTTTGCGACGGTGCTTGTAATAGAGGTGTACCATCAAGTGTCGATGCAGGCTTACGAGCATCAGCAATGCAAACACAAGGCTGTAAGAGGCCAGCAAAACGGATTGCCACCAGGCCATACAGATCTCCAAAATGAAAGTCAAAACAAGATATGTCACCAGCACAGTGCAGCAAAATATAGGGTTTGGTTACGTTCCGTCAAAGTATTTTGTGTCAATGTCTCCGTGTTGTCTAAAATGCCCGAAAACACTTAAATCGCTTTGCCGATTACTTGACACAGACCGTTTGAGGTAACTATATTGGATTGCGATAAAACAGGTGCAGTGAGCAGCGTTAAACTTTTATTCCGATAGGTTTTATAAAATCCGCGATCGGACTTAAAATAAAGGATTAAGACCGTGTACGATAAATATTGGAAGCTGACGGAATTGCCGTTTGAAAATGTGCCGGATCCGCGTTTTTTTTATTCTTCGAGAGATCACCAGAGAGCATTATTGCAAATGTTTTACGCGGTCAATAACCGCATGGGAGCTGCCATACTCACGGGCGATGCAGGCTGTGGCAAAACCACAGTGAGTCGCATGCTTACCCATGAACTGGCATCTGACAGGTATAAAATCGCGCTTATGAATAGACCCGGTCTTTCGCCGGAAGACTTTCTACGGGATATGCTCGAGCAATTGGGCGTTGAGGACCAATCGAACGGAAAATTGCAACGCGCACTTGAGGTTCAGGCTGTCAAAAGTGCCAATGCGGGCAAATATACGGTCGTTATTGTCGATGATGCCCATGCAATAGAAGACGACGATACATTTAAAGAGTTGCAATCTCTGTTTAGCTTTCAACGCAATGGGCGTTTTTTTCTCACCCTTCTTCTCGCTGGACAGGCAGACCTCGTGGAACGGGTCGCGGGCGTCGAGGCATTGGGACAACAGGTTGCGCGGCAATATCACCTCGCGCCTCTCAAGGACGAAGAAACCCGCGCATATGTGCAAACTCGCCTGGAAAAAGCGGGAGCCGATCGATCCTTATTTGATGAGGACGCGCTCGACGCGCTCTATCAAGTGTCCAATGGTGTTCCACGAGATATAAATAATATTTGCGATATTGCCCTGTTGCTCGGTTTTGATGCTAAGGTCAAAACCGTCGGGGAGGAACAGATAGAGAAGGCTGTTTACGCGGTTAATAATATGTAATGAAAACGGAGGCTATTATGACGCCGGAAGAGAAGTTTCGATTTGATTTGCAGGGGTTTTTGGTTGTCAAAAATGTGTTGAGTGCGGATGAGGTGGATGCGCTGAATAAGTTGGCCGATGAGGTATGGGCTGATCCTGCCGACGAAAAAGATGGGCACCGCCGCACGAGTCGCGTTTCGATGTGGGGTCCAGAGACGCAGGCGTTGTTCGATCATCCCAATGCGTTGCCGTATATGATTGAGTTGTTGGGGCCGACATTTCGCGTGGATCACGATTATTCCATTTTTATGAAGAAGGGCGCGAGGCGCGGGCGATTGCACGGTGGGCCATCACTGCAGGCGGGTGTGCCGGGGGATCATTGGTACAAATACCACGATGGGGTGATGCGCAATGGGTTGACGGTGTTTACGTATAATCTTGCGCCTGCGCGAAAAGGGGATGGGGGCTTTGCCTGTGTTCCCGGGTCGCATAAGAGCAATTTTGTCAGTATTCCCAGCGATGTGCGCAATTTTGAGCGACCGGCGCACTATGTACATCAGCCCGAAGCAGAAGCCGGGGATATGATCATTTTTACAGAGGCACTGGTGCACGGTACAATGCCCTGGGAAGGCGAGCACGAGCGCCGCTCATTGCTGTATAAGTTCAGTCCGGGGCATTCGGCGTGGTCGCAGAATTATTACAATCCCGACGATTATCCCAATGTGACAGATCAACAGCGACGGATTATGGAGCCGCCATCGATTGGCGGGCGGGAAAAAGTCGTGATGTGATCGGAAAGGAAATATCTATGGGGCTTACAGCAGAGGAAGTTCGACAATTTAACGAGCTGGGTTATGTCGTTAAGGAGTCCATCTATTCTTCTGATGATTTGCAACTTCTGAAGGATGGGTTGACGGGCGCGGTTCAGGAGAAGTGCGATGAGTTGATTGCCGCTGGCGAGCTGGATCGCGATTTTGCCGAGGAGCCATTTGAGACGCGGCTGACCAGGCTCCACCGATACAACCCGGAGGCCGCCCACAAGGTGTTGATGTCGATCTGGTCGGGTAGATTTCACGGGCCGGGGATTTTGAAGGCGTTGCGGCATCGTCCATTGATTGCGTGTATTGAGGATATTATCGGCCCCGATATCGTCGGTACGTCGATTTATCGCATACGCCCCAAGGTGCCGGGCTATTCGCGTGGGGAGGTGCCTTGGCATCAGGATGCGGGTTATTCGATGGAACATTGTTACGATTATTTGATGGTAACGTGCTGGGTACCGCTGGTGGATGCGACGCTGGATAACGGGTGTTTGTGGGTGATTCCAAAGGTGCAGGATAAGGGGATTATTCGACATTATACGGGTGGTCACGCGGGTTTTTTGGAAATTGCACCTGAAAATGTTCCCGAGGGTGCGATACCAGTGGAGATGTCGGCGGGGTCGGTTTTGTTTTTGACGAATCTGACGCCGCATGCTTCGTTTGAAAACAAGACCGATATTGTGCGGTGGAGTATGGATCTGCGATATCAGGATTTTAGCGTGCCGAGCAATATCGGCGAAGTGCCCGAAGATTATATGCCAGAACGCGAGCCAGTGACGATGGCGTGCCATCCGGGTGAGGCGTATTTCGTGATTCAGGATACGCAAAATCCCGAGCGAGAGATGCGAGATCCCGGGGTTTTTGCCACGTTGCGAAAAGAGTGGGATAGAAAGAAGGTTCATGCCCCCGGGCGCGGTTGGACGCCGCTGGATGAACGCCACTAAATATGGAGAATTACATGGGTGAAGTAACTTATCGGGTTGAGAAATTGCACGGTAGGCCAATTGTCGATGGAAGTGATGTGCGACGGCTCAGGATTGGGGCAGATCCCAATCGTTCGAGATTGCGCGGCGATGCGATGTTTCCCACGGTGGTGCGGATTCCCGATTGGGTGCCTGCGGAAGATCGGGCACATCCGAATGCGAATTATTATCTCTATTGCGCGTCGCATCACGGGACGAGTATTCACATGGCGTGGTCAGATCGGGTGGATTCGGCAGAGTGGACGATTTTTAATGCCGGTCGGTTGGATGATCCGCGTTTTCCAGGGCGCGGGGTGTTTGATTTGCGGTTGGGCAATGAGACTAAGACGATTGATGTGGTGGATGGTATTGTGTTGAAGGGGCATGTGTCGTCTCCCGAGGTGATTGTGGATGAGGATAATCGGCAGTTTATCATGGTGGTTCACGGGAGCAGCAATGATGGCCAGCGTTCATTTGTGGCGACGTCGAAATGCGGGTTGAATTTTAACCGTCCCGAAGTGGGTGGGGAAGAAGGCCATGGATTGAAACGGTTGAAATTTGCGGATCGAAATTATTTGCGCGTGTTTACCTACCATGGCGATTGGTACGGTTTTGCACAGCGCGGATTTTTTTTAGAGCCAGCTGTTCCCGAATGTCCGTGGGATGCGCCAGTGGGTTGGAATACGAGCGATCCTCTGTGGGTGTCTGCTGAATCGTCGCCTATTGAGGATGATCTCGTCGCCGATGGGTTGGCGGGCGATCATCTTCCCAATGGGGGTTTGGGATTGCGCCACGGATGTGTGCGGGTGATGGAGGATGGCGAGACGCTGGAGGTGTTTTACAGCCGAAAATGGGAGGAGCCGGAATATATTATGCGTTCGACTGTGGATTTGAGCGCTGGCAATTGGCAGACGTGGCAGACGAGTTATCCCCCCGAAGATATGATTCGCGCCGAGGAGGATTGGGAGGGCGATGTGGTACACGATTCTTATGCGTTCAAAGAAGATGGTCAGTTGTATTTGTTTTATACCTGTTGGGAAGAGGATGCGATTGCCGTGGCGAAGCTATACCGTGAGTAACAGGGAGATTGTATGGCACGATTTGAAGCGACGTGGGAATCTTGAAAGCAGTACAATTGCCCCCGGTGGTTTCGATTGGGATCTGGGCACACTGGGGGCATTCGCGTTGATAAATAAGGAGAAAAAATATGGTACCCTCACCTACTGAATGGGAGGACTATCTTTTTGATCTTCAGGGATATCTCGTTCTGAAGGATGTTGTTTCTCCAGAACTGATTGCGGAGATTAATGAGACGGTCGATCACTGGGTTAGTTTACACGAGGCCGGACACAAATGGATCGGCCATGTTCGCGGTAGCGATCCCGAACCCGTAAAGGGTCCCGATATTAAGTTTGCCAATATTATTGAGGGTGGACCAGCTTTTGAGGCGTTGATCGATAATCCCAACTGGCTCGAGTATGTGAAGCGCTATGTCGATAATGATGGGTTGTACATCTGGGCGAACCATTTGTCTGTCAGTCGGAAAGGTAGCTATGTACCTGTTCATTCCGGCGGGCATAACAAGAGTTATCGCACCAGTTTTCGATATCATAACGATAATTTCTATTGTGGCAATTTCAATGTTTTGCTCGCGCTGAACGATATTGGTCCAGGAGATGGCGGTACTATGATTGTGCTTGGATCACATAAATGCAATGTGGTTAATCCTCTGGTTTTTGAGCAGGAGAATGGGCGACATAAGAATGTGGTTGAGCAGACGAAACTGACGCCCTATTTAAAGGAAATGCATCTCAATGCAGGCGACGCTGTTATTTTTACGGATGCCTGTACACACGGTGCCAGTGTGCGGACCAATGACGGCGAGCGCAGGATACTGATTTATCGATATACTGCATTTTGGATGAAAAATGCTACTGGTTTTGAGCCGTCAGAAGAATTGCTCGCCAGACTCACGCCTGAGCGCAGAAAAATTGTGCGGCCCGTTGTGCCGATAAGACCGCCTGTTCAATCTGTGACTGCATGATTTTAAAGAAGGGATGGGAATATGATATCGACACCGGATGAATGGGATGATTATCGATTTGATCTTGAGGGTTTTCTCATTTTAAAGAATGCTGTGCAGCCGGAACTCATTGCCGAGATCAATGAGAAGGTTGATGAATGGCTTGTTTTGAGCGATGCGGGAGAGGAATGGTTGGGCAATGTTCATGTTGTGAAGAATGAAAATACCAATAGTCACAGTGTGAGTTTCAGAAATGTTATAGAAGGCGGTTCTTGTTTTGAGGCGTTGATTGACAATCCCAACTGGATCGAGTTTGTCAAGCGGTACGTGGATAACCACGGTTTGCATATTTGGATGAATTTTCTTCCGATCATCCGTCAAGGGAGCCATGTGAGGTTGCATGCTGGCGGTCACAATAAGATGTATCGCACGAGTTTTGAATATCACGACAATAAATTTTTCTGTGGCAATTTGAACATTCTCCTGGCGCTGAATGATATTGGTCCAGGGGATGGTGGGACACTGGTCGTTCCCGGATCCCATAAGTCCAATCTCCCAAATCCACTGGTGCATCAGAAGAGGCAGGGCAGGAAGGATTATGTTCTCGAGCCAGGTGATATGGCTCCCCTTCTCAAGGAGGTGCATCTCAAGGCGGGAGATGCCGTTGTGTTTACAGATGCACTTATTCACGGTGCCAGCGTGAGGACCAATGAAGGGGAACGCCGCGCATTGATTTATCGCTATTCGTCTTTTTGGACCCGAGACCGTTTGGGATATGAATACTCCGATGAGTTGGTGGCGAGATTAACGCCAGCACGCAGAAAGATTATTCGGCCTATTGAGCCTTCAAAACCACCGGTTACGCAGATGGCTCTGTAAGGTAGATGAAAGGCCTCATGGTTGGTGAATATATAAATAAAAGAAAAATAAAAAACACCCGGATTCGGATCGCTGTGTATGAGGGCGAAGGCGCGGGTCCAAGTTGCGCGGATCTTCTCGAAGTGCTCGGCAAGGCAAAGGGAAATCCGGTTTTCGAGATCGTCAGGATGGACGCTCTGGCAATTCGTGGGGGTAAGCTCTCGGAGGTGGATGTTCTCATCCAACCCGGTGGTAGCGGAGGAAAGCAGGGGCGCGCTCTGGAGTCAAAGGGGAGAGAAGCGGTGCGGGAATTTATAAAAGAGGGAGGCGGTTTTATCGGGATCTGTGCCGGAGCCTATCTTGCGACCAATGACTATCCGTGGTCACTCGACTTGATAGATGCACAGGTGATAGACCGAGAACACTGGGCGCGGGGCACTGGTATTGTGACGATTGAGCTGTCTTCGGCTGCCCAGGATTTTTTTGGGATTGAGGAGAAAACCCTTCAGATTTTCTATGGTCAGGGACCGCTGCTGGGACGCCGTGAATTGGACGATCCACTCGTTCCCGATTACGAAAGTCTTGCTCTATACCGCACTGAGATCGCAAAAAAAGGTGCGCCTGAAGGCGTTATGCCAGGCACTTCAGCTATTGTCCGCACGCAGTTTGAAAAAGGCCGTGTGTTTTGTTTCAGTGCACATCCCGAAAAGACAGATTCACTGGGTTATCTGGTGGAAAAGGCGGTAAGATGGGCGGCTGGGTGAAGGAATAAGGAGATCCGTATGACATCACCCAATATTGTCTTTATTCTCATATCAGACATGGGATGGCGCGATGTTGGCTTTCTGGGGTGTAAGACGCATGAAACGCCGAGTATTGATCGCCTTGCTCACGGTGGCATGATTTTTCCACAGACGTATTCTTGTGGGCCTAATTGCGCGCCTTCCCGTGCCAGTATTATGTCGGGCATGTACACACCGCGTCATGAGATCTATACACCTGGTGGTGCATCTAAAGGCGATGTTCGGCTGATGAAATTGATAACGCCTGCTCGCGATGCCGATTTAGAACGCTTTCCTTCTAATTATCCAATAGCCCTCAAACCCGATGTCACTTGCATACCGCAAGTGCTCAAATCTGCGGGATACACTTGTGGTGCTATCGGCAAATGGCAACTTGGCAATGATCCTGAAGCGGGACCCATATCTAAAGGCTTTGATCACAACGTTGGTGGTCACCAGCGCATGGGACGCCATTTTAGTCCTTATAAAAATCCTGCTATGCGCGATGGTCCTGAGGGTGAGTATCTCACAGATCGGCTCACCGACGAAGCGGTTCAATTTATTCAAGACAATCGGGATGGCCCTTTTTTTCTTTATCTTGCCCACTGGGCACTGCATGCCCCCATTTTAGCCAAAGCTGATAAAATTGCCGCCTACGAAAAAGCCGGGCATCCCAACCCGCCTTATGGGGCTATGGTTGAAAGCGTTGATGAAAGCGTGGGTCGCGTGATGCAAACGCTCGACGATCTCGGTCTTGCAGACAACACTCTTGTCATCTTTTCAGTCGATCATGGCGGGATAGCCAAATACACCAATATGGATCCGTTACGCGGTGGCAAAGGCGCGCTTTACGAAGGCGGTATCCGCGTATCTACCTGCATGCGTTGGCCCGGTGTCATTCCTGCGGGCACAACATGCGATGTACCAATCTACGGTATTGATTTTATGCCTACCCTCGCTGAAGCCACCTCCGGTACACTTCCTGAGCACCAACCTGTTGATGGTGAAAGCCTAATTCCTCTATTTTCTGGCGCAACATCCCTTAAACGCGATACCCTGTACTGGCACTTCCCTCTGTATCTTGGAGGATCTGATTGCCAAAATATCACGCCCTTGCGGGGTGGTCGCGCTGGCCGGGGTACGGGTTGGCGCACTGTGCCTTCGGGAGCCATTCGCAAAGGCGATTGGAAACTGATTGAGCAGTTTGAAACCGGTAGTGTGGAACTTTACAATATTGCTCGTGATATTGGTGAAAAAAAAGACCTTGCCACTGACCATCCCGAAAAAGCCGCTGAACTTTTGAAGGATCTCAAAAAATGGCAATGCGATACAAAAGCCATTATCCCCAACGAACCCAATCCGTATTATGATATGGAGTACGAACGCGCTGTTGCGCAACAATAGATGGGTATGACAAACAGGGAGGACGAAATGAGTAAACCGAACCTGCTGATTATTCACACCGATGAACACAATTTTCGCACGTTGGGTTGTTATCGCGATCTGATGCCGGAAGATCAGGCTTTTGTCTGGGGACCGGGTGTTAAAGTAGATACACCGCATATTGATTCGCTCGCTCGGGACGGCGCTATTTGCGACAGTTATTATTCGTCGTCGCCTGTTTGCTCGCCTTCGCGTGCTTCTTTTGTTTCCGGCCTTTATCCGATTGCTACCGACGTGTATAAAAACGATATCCCCCTGAAAGAGGGGTTGATCACTTTTGCCGAAGTGCTCAAAAACCAGGGGTATGTCACCTCATATCTCGGCAAGTGGCATCTGGGTGGAGAAGCCAAGCCAGGCTTTGCGCCAGAGCACAAATTTGGTTTTGAGGACAATCGGTATATGTGGAACCGCGGTCACTGGAAGAAACTCGGGCTGAAAGAGGACGGCACACCCTATGTTGCGGCGAGGAACAACAGGGGTGGGCCTGCCAGCAGAGTAGATGGTGCCGACGAAAAGTCGTTTACAACTGATTGGTTGACTGACCGCACTCTGGAAGTTATCGAACGCGATCAGAATCACCCCTTTTGCATTATGGTCTCTATCCCGGATCCGCACGGACCAAACACGGTTCGCGCGCCCTATGACACGATGTACAAAGATATGGTTTTTCAAAATCCGCGCACGATGGATTTTCCCGTGGAGAAAATGCCGAAATGGCATCGGGTTGGAGACAGGAATACGGCCCGTGAACTGAATCAGAGGCAGATGCAGAGGTATTTTGGTATGGTCAAATGCATCGACGATAATGTGGGGCGCATTCTGGCAGATCTGGAAGCCGGGGGACTGGATCAGAATACGATTGTGATTTTTACCGCCGATCATGGCGACCTGATGGGCGAACATAGACGCCACAACAAGGGGATGCCCTACGAGGGCAGTGCAAAGATTCCGTTTGTGATTCGCTGGCCCGAGAAGATCGCGCCGGGGAAAGTTGTGAATACCGCCTATACGACGGTTGATTTCGGTCCTACGATTCTGGGCCTTATGGGGATTGAGGAGGAGATTCCAGATGCCCACGGGCTAAATGATGCTGCGGCGTTTCTCAGTGATGAAAAGGTGGTAGATGATGATCGCATTGTCTATATGACTACTTCAGCATCGCAGACCATTATGGCCGTTAACCGACGTTATAAACTGATTCTCTCACAGGTCGATGATCCCTGGTTGTACGATCTGAATAAGGATCCGGATGAGCTGGTCAATGTATATTCCGATCCCGAATACAAAGAGATTGCTGAGAAGTTTAAAGCTGAGCTGATCGTTCAGATGGAGCGCTACAATGAGCCTGCGCTACGCAAAGGCCGGCTGATTTATTAAATGGAGATACCTGTGAACGATGAGAAGAACAAAGGCGCGGCGTTTTTTCCGTACGTTATGCCAAGGGAAAGACCGGACCTGCCTTTGAGCCGCGCGATGGACCGGCTCTTTGCGAACTACAGTGAGCCTTCTACATGGTGGAATGAGCTGTATTCCCAGTTTCGATATACGGAGCTTGAAGGGCTGGATTACCGGGGGGGAGATGGTAGGCTTACGAGGCGCGATCCGAGCAAGGTAATCAAAGCCGATGGCAAGTATTACGTGTGGTACACGCGGCGAAGTACGGATATGCCTCCGCAGGGTCCGGGAAGAGGTGCAGAATCAATACCTTCGACCGACTGGGATTTGTCAGAAATCTGGTATGCTACGAGTGAAGATGGTTTTGTGTGGGAAGAGCAGGGTGTTGCGGTGCCACGACCTGCCAAACCGCACCCCGGATGGCGGTCTGTTTCCACTCCCGACATTCTCGTTTGGAAGGATAGATATTATCTCTATTATCAGAGCTTTTTGGAGATGTCTGGTACGCGCGGTGATGATTGTCCTGTGTCGGTCTCATGGGCGGATTCGCCGAATGGGCCCTGGACACCGACACAGGAGGTCGTGATTCCCAATGGTCCAAAAGGGTCCTGGGACCAGTTCTCTATTCACGATCCCTATCCACTGGTGTACAAAGGCCGAATCTATCTGTACTATAAATCGGATATGAACGCAGCACAGAAGCAAAACATCCGGTTACAGGGATTGGCCATTGCCGACGAGCCGCTGGGGCCTTTTGAGAAATGCCCGCTCAATCCCGTGTTGAATTCGGGACATGAAACGGGTCTGTTTCCCTTCAAGGGCGGGATTGCCGCGCTTGCGATTCGACATGGGAATGAGCACAATACGATTCAGTTTGCTCCAGACGGAATCAATTTCGAGATTGCATCTACCGTCAGCCTGATGCCCATCGCCCCGGGTCCCTATGTGCCGGATGCGTTTACCAATACCGACAACGGACGCGGGATTACGTGGGGGCTTTGTCACTTTACAGGCGTTGGAAAGCACAGTATTCTGGCTCGATTCGACTGCGACTTGAGTCAGGACCACGATGCTCCAAACATGCGACAGACAGAGCACTGGTGGCCACCGGAATACTATTACAAAAGTGGATTGGGTGAGGCAATGCGCCGAGAAAGGGAGCAATTGGCCAGAGAAGATCTGAAAAAGACCTGATTATTGTTTATTGAAAGGTGGAACTGTTTTGAAAGAACGCGAATCATCGAGCCTGCACGCCGAATCACATTCCCGCCCTAATGTGATTTTGATCATTACCGACGACCAGGGGTATGGCGATCTGGGCTGTCACGGCAATCCTGTTGCCCGGACGCCGAACCTGGACAGCTTGCACGGAGAAAGTATTCGGCTGATGGATTTTCACGTCGCTCCCATGTGTACGCCTACTCGCGGCCAATTGCTGAGCGGACTTGATGCGGCACGCAATGGCGCTGTAAACGTGAGCAGCGGACGCTCGCTTCTGCGACCAGATTTGCCGACCATGGCCGATATTTTTCGGTCGAACGGTTATCGAACTGGTGTGTTTGGCAAATGGCATCTGGGCGACAACTATCCGTACCGTCCTCAGGACCGCGGTTTTGAGGAAAGTCTCTGGTTTCCATCCTCTCACATCAGTTCGGTGCCCGACTACTGGGAGAACGATTACTTCGATGATATATACTGTCACAATGGCTCTCGCGTGCGACAGGAAGGATACTGTACCGAGGTCTTTTTCAACGCGGCAAAAGCGTGGATGCAAGCGCGAATCGCGGCTTCAGAACCCTTTTTCACTTTCCTGCCGACCAATGCCCCGCACGCCCCACTTTTTGTGCCTGCCGAAGACCGCGAGGCCATTGAGGCGGCATTTGAAGAGGATGAACACCAGTTGCCTGCACTTCCCAAAAATTTGCGAGAGAATATCATTCGCTTTCTCGCTATGATTCGAAATCTGGATACTCAGGTCGGTGCGCTTCGATGCTTTCTGCAAGAACAGGGCGTAGATAGGAATACAATCCTGATTTTTATGACTGATAATGGCAGTACTTTCGGTTCTGTTTATTACAATGCCGGGATGCGCGGTAAAAAGTGTGAGCTTTGGGAAGGTGGGCACCGGGTACCGTTTTTCTTGCATTGGCCAAATGGTAATCTGGGCGAACCCCGGGAGATTGAGGGATTGACTCAGGTGCAGGATATTTTGCCGACTTTGATCGAGTTTTGTGGGCTGGAACCGCCGGCCGAATTGCGTTTGGACGGGATTAGCCTATCTCCGGTTTTGCGGGGTGCGGAGCAGGTGCCGGAAGATCGCATGTTGACGGTGAATTACAGCCGTATGCCCGGAGAGTTGGACTACCCGACGCCCGACAGCCCGTCGTTCATAAGACGCGAGGGTGCTGCTGTGCTCTGGAAACGGTGGCGCTTGCTTGAAGGAACGGCACTGTATGATTTGGATAGCGACCCCGAACAGAATCTCGACGTTGCCGATCAGCACCCTGATATTGTCCGGCAGATGCGGGATTACCTAAATGCCTGGTGGCGTGAAGTGGAACCGGTCGCCAATCAAGTGCAGAGGATTACCATCGGCAGTGAGGCCGAGAATCCGATGACGCTGTCGGCTTGCGAGTGGCGGGATGTCTTTGTGGATCAGCAGCGGCAGGTGAGGACGGCCGTGCGGAAGAACAGTTACTGGCACCTGCTGGTTGAAGCCGCTGGTAAGTACACTTTTGAATTGCGGCGCTGGCCGAGAGAGAGCGGTCTCAAGCTGAGAGAGGCTTGCCAGGCGGCTCAATTAACCGATGGCGAACTGAAAGCGGGAATTGCGCTGCCGATTGCCAGAGCGCGTGTGCTGATCGGTGGACAATTCTACGCCAGGCCCGTTAAGCCTGACGACCAGGGTGTTGTGTTTACCGTAGATTTGGAGCCGGGTCCCACGCTTTTGCACACCTGGTTCGACGACGAGCGCAACCGGCCCATCTGCGGCGCCTACTACGTTTACGTTGAACGTCAGTGAGGGGAGAAAACCATGAAGACCATATTGTTGATGATAACCATGTTTGTAATGACCGCGGTTGCGGAGGCGACATACGTAGAAACGATGGATCCCAATGGGTTGACGATGAATCTGAAGACGGATTTCGGACTGGTTGATGATCAAGCTGAGAGCAATCAGAGTGAACGGCTGCAAAAAGCGATTGATGAGGTCTCGGCAAAAGGTGGCGGACGCCTGATCGTTCCGAAGGGGGTTTATCGTTTTGGAGGCATCAACTTGAAGTCCAATGTGCACCTGTTGATCGAGAAAGATACGGTTATCAAACCCTATTGGCCCAAAGGTACGAAGACCATTGTTTTTGGATTGGGTGCAGGGAGGAATGCCAAATCCATAGAGAATGTCAGTATTCGCGGGTTGGGCGGTAAGTTTATTGTCGATTATTCAGATCGCGGGAGTGTGGCGGGGGAAGGCATACGGACGATCAACTGCAGGAAGGTCAAAAATTTTCTGCTCTCCGATATTGACGTTAGGGATAGTTTTACCACCTATTCTGCATTCATTTTTACGCCGTCCAGGGATAGGGATGTGGAAAGCGGGGATGTCTTCAGGCCCACCGATGGTCTGGTGAGAAATCTGAGAAGCACGAATACCAGCCCGGGATACGGATTGGTTCAGATGCATGCGGGGGAGACCATCCATTTTGAAAATCTCGAAGCCATTGGCGGTGGAGTGACTTTTAGACTGGAGACGGGTGCTGGCGGGCATAACGGCGGAGTGCATGATATTACGGCAAAGAATCTATATTGTGAGAATGGCAGTACTGCGGTGTTGCTTGGACCACACAAAGCTCAAAATGGCGTTGTCAAGATCGACGGTGTGACTGTGAAGAGTTGTGCTTTCGCGGTGACGATGGGACCTGGTTATGTGGAGAAACGGAATCAGGCGGATGAGCGTTATAAACCCGGTGTGTTTGCAGATGGGACTACGGTAAAGAATATCCATGCGATATTTGGGACAAACGCGGCCATTGCACTCAAGGGGCTTGCGAATGTTCCGGAGGAATACCTGAAAGAGCTACGGTTTGATAAGAATGACAGGAAGATCAAACGGGTCAGAGGTCCCTCGATTGGGGTTGTGAGAGACCGTACGGGGGATAGTTGGCATCCGATTATTGAGAATGTGACCAGCGAGGGGTTCAAATACAACAAAGGCATTATGAGTCTTGCCGAAAAACAGCCTCGAAACTGGAAAACGCGGCTCAAAGGGCTGCCACTTCTCGACGAGATTTTGCGAAATCAACAAAAGCAGGCAGAATGAGATAAGGAGACCAGCCCATGCGACCGGTCCATTCCCTCAGCGATAGCGAACTGGGCGAACACGTCGGCAATCTCGACCGCGACGGCTATACCATTATACGGAACCAGATCGCATCCGAGTACCTCGATCCTTTGCGCGATATCGCCCAGCGTGCTGCCGATGACTATATTGCCGCCTGGCGTGGCGGGATGAAGCTGTCCGATGTGAATATCGGCGACAGGTACGGGACCCGAAAATTTGACCTGAATCCCAATGCCCGTGCCTGTTTTTTGTGGGGTGATGCGGCGATAGAATTGCTCGACCACGATACTGTTCACGCGATCAGCAAGCCTGCCCTGGGTACCTATCACTTCTCTGATCTTGTAGCCAATACCCAACGCTACAACCCCGGAAAGCAGTTTGAAGGCATCCATCGCGATTTTCGCCCCGGCCTTACCGCCAATGGCAAGCACAGGGGCCTGTGGTTCTTTTTTCTGCTCGACGGGTACACGGCGGAAAACGGTGCTACTTCGGTGATACCGGGTACTCATCGCTTTAAGGCTGACGAAGATCCCGAGGTGCCGGATTCCAACCCGAATCACTATAGCAACAGAGTCCAGGTTATCGGCGATCCCGGTGATTTGCTGGTGGTCAACGCGGCCTGTCTGCACTGCGCTGGCATGAACCAGACCCGGAAGCCACGCCGTACGTTGAATATCCGCGTGATGCAACCTGAAGGCAAATTTCACTACAATGCCTGGAAGCTGGTCGGACCCGGGCGACAGGCCAAAGCCAGTGTCCGGGTTAAGCGCTTCATGCAACCACCGGCTGACCTCGCTGCTGAACTGCGCACCGATTGGGCGATTATGCCGAGCAAGGATGAAGTGGTTTAGACGCCGCGCATGGGGTCGTTTTCTATTTTTTTGCACGCCATTTCAAACAGGTATTCGAACGGGGGGGCGATGAATTCGGCATTGGCATCGACGCCGCTTGCTTTGAATATTTTTTCACTGCTTTTATCGAAGAAGAGTGTTCGCCGTCTGACCAGCCAGCCGATGTTGTAAACAACTGCGATCATGTGGCGGTTGTGGTCGGATGGATTTGGTACGCCGCGATGCCAGAGACGCGAATCGCGGATCAGGATGTCGCCTTTTTGCAAGGTGGCCTGAATGGGTGGTGAAAAGGATCGACGATCGGCTTCTGTTTCGTCTGTTACGGGGCGCATGTCGAGGTGCGAGCCTGGCCAGATTTGTGTCGATCCGTTTTTGTCAGATGTGTCCTGGGGAAAGATGTTGATGATGAGCTGGGTTGCTGGATGGGGGCTGTTTTGCTCACCCCAGAGGTGAACGCCGTCAGAATGAAGGGGTTGAAAGGTGCTGTTTGGCGTATTGGTGTTGCCGTTGTAAAAGCAACAGTAAAATTCTGTTCCCAGCATTTCTCGTGAGATCTGAACGGCATAGGGATTGACGAGGATGTCTGAGGATAGGTATGGATCAAATGGTGGGGGTCCTTGTTGTAAATGACCCTGTACGCCACCTGCGCCACCCCATTTTTGGGCTTCAATCAGTTTTGCAGAGTCTTCGTCCATGCGCGTTTTGAGGACGTTGAGTATCGCGTGATTTACCACCTGCTCGATGATGACATAGCCGTCGTTTCGTATTGCCTCTATCGCATTTGTCAATTTGTCTTTTGCCAGTTCACCAGCGTTTTGTTCTGTTAATGTGAGCGAGATGTTCATTAATGTGTCCTTACATTTGTTCTGTGTCGCAGATTTGTTTCCTATAATGTAGATGGTGGCTATGAGTGTGTGGTGCCAAAAACGCCAGCAAAGACGAGAAAATCGGCAAAGTTAATAATACCATCGTCATTCATATCCATACGGGCATCGTAATTGGCATCTGATGATGATAATCCGAATACGCTAATGAAGGCGAGATAATCGGAAAAGTCAACATCGCGGTCGCCATCGAAATCGCCCGGATAAGAAATATGGATAGAGATCACGGCGTTGGACACATCTAATGGGTCCTGTTGTCTGTTGAGACCGGCCATTGAAGCGGTTTTGACAATGAGCGTTGTCTCTGCTTCGAGGGTATTGGTCACTTGCAAGTCAATCTGGCCGAGATAACCAGTGGCAGGCACAACAGGGGTAGAAAGCAATAGCGCGGATAGGATAGGACGACCCGATGTTGGGAACAGTGATGCACCGGTAAAATCCGTGCCCGATATATTACCGATGTAGTTGGAAAATGTCTTGCCCGGCAGGTCGAGTTCTATTTCGTAGCCATAAGTTTGTTTGCCTGCGGCCATTGGAAGAAAAAGTTGAAGTTGGATTGTATCACCAACTTTTTGTTCGGGGATAGTCAGTGTGTTGTTATATGCAACAGGCGTTTCAATTTGTGTGTCGAGGTGGAGTTGCATGCCGGCAAATTCGCCGCTTGCAATTTTATTAAACAATATAACATTTGTCGTTGTGATTACATCGCTTGATGCCAAGCTTTGAGCAAGTGTAACCATCTTAATACCAAGCGTAAACTCCCGATTAGTTACATCTGATACTGTGGTAAACTCAGCGCGTCCTATAAAACCAGAGGATGGCAATGTGACAGGCGTAGTCGTTGCGAAATTTACGCTCGTTGGTTCTGGAATAGAAAACTGAAACGCGCTGTTCTCGACTTTGTCAAGTTTCAAAATCGAAGTATCAAACTCAAATTCAATTTTCACACCAATCAGCGTTGTGGTCACACCTTTTGCGAAGACTTCAACGGCAATTTTTGTGTCCTGTCCAGAGACTGTGCCTGAAGTAACGCGGTTATCTATCTGATTGCCCGTCCCAGCATTGGCAATCAGGTCAAGCGACACCGTCGCATTGGCATTGGGGCCAGCAGAGGCTTGTCCTGCAAAGGTCAGCAACGCAAGGGTAGCAATAAACAAGAATCCGATTTTTTTCAACATTTGCAACACAAATTCCTTTATAATGAATTGGCGATCATTTTGAGCCTATCGAACGGAAGATAACCTGCTGTGCAGTTCTTCAACTTCCCTACGTTTCGCTCAGCACGCGTACCCCTTGTTGGTCAGTTATCCCTACTTTTATGTTATGCAAAGATAAATAGAAAATCAATCAGAGAATAGTGTTACTTTCCGCCCTTTCAAAGATAGATATACCGATTTTTTAAAAGTGGACTGTGATCTACTGAAGGTATATTTTAGTTGTCCCGAAATGAACAGAATTATTCCCGGTGAGGAGCGTATGGCAAGACCGAATATTGTGCTGATTATGGCAGATGACATGGGGTTTGAGTGTTTGAGTTGTTATGGGAGTACGACGTATGAGACGCCGGTGTTGGATGATCTGGCATCGCGGGGGATTCGCTTTTCGCATTGTTATTCTACGCCGCTGTGTACGCCTTCTCGCGTAGAGATTATGACGGGGCAGTACAATTTTCGGAATTACGACAGGTTCGCCTATTTGAATCCGAAAGAAAAGACGTTTGGCAATTTGTTACAGGATGCGGGGTATGCGACATGTGTTGCGGGCAAGTGGCAGTTGAGCAAGGATAATAAGATGCCGGCGCATTTTGGGTTTGACGAGCATTGTTTGTGGAATATGACGCCGCTTCCAGAAGACCCTGCACGCGTTGCCAAGGGGCGATATGCAAATCCGCAAATTGAACGCAATGGGGAATGGTTGCCGGACGATTATATCGAAGATCGGTATGGTCCCGATATTTGTTGTGATTATTTGCTGGATTTTATTGAGCGTCATCGGGATGTGCCTTTTTTTGCTTATTATCCGATGATTCTGGTTCACGCGCCTTTTGTTCCCACGCCCGATAGCCCGGAGTGGCGGGATAGAACTCGCAGGGATGAGAGGGATACGCGCTATTTTGCCGATATGGTGGCGTATGCGGATAAGCTGGTGGGGCGGATTGTGGAGAGGCTCGATGCGCTCGATTTGCTCGAAAATACGCTGGTGATGTTTACGAGTGATAATGGTACACATCGCACGATTACGTCCCAGCTTGAGGGCGGTGTTGATATTGTGGGCGGTAAGGGTACTATGCCCGATGCGGGCACGCATGTGCCTTTTATTGCTTTTTGGCAGGGTGTGGCACCAGAGGGCGTGGTATTAGATGATCTGGTGGATTTTAGCGATTTTTTGCCTACGCTGATGGATTTGGCCGATGCGCCCATTCCTGAGGGAATGCCGTGCGATGGGCGCAGTTTTTTGCCTCAGTTGCGGGGCGAACGGGGCGATCCGAGAGATTGGATTTTTTGTCATTACAACCCGCGTTTTGGTTTTGGTCAGGATCACGCGGGTCAGTTTGCGCGGGAACATCGGTTTAAAATTTATCACGATGGACGGTTTTACGATGTGCCAGCGGATCGGCTGGAAGAACACGATATTGTTTTGGGGCTGGGCGATGCCGATTCTGAAGCGGCGCGTGAGCGCTTGCAGAAGGTGCTGGATTTGATGCCGGAGTTCATTGATGATTATGTTCCGGGGAGATGATATTTTTTACAAATGGAGGTTTTAATGTCTGATCCACGTCCCAATATTCTCTACATTATGTCTGATGATCACACCGTGAATGCCATTAGTTGTTATAACGGATGGCTGAATGAGGTGGTGGATACACCGAATATTGACCGCATAGCTCGTGAGGGGATGCGGTTTGACAATTGTATTTGCAACAATGCGCTGTGTTCGCCGAGCAGGGCGAGTATTATTACGGGGCAATACAGCCATAAGAATGGGGTGTTGCGGTTGAATCAACCGCTGAGTGACGATCACCCCAATTTCGTGCGGCAGTTGCAGGCTTCCGGATATCAAACGGGTATTGCGGGTAAGTGGCATTTGGGGTCTGATCCGGATGGGTTTGATTATTGGGAGGTGTTGCCTGGGCAGGGTGCTTATTTTGATCCGTCGTTTACGCGCAATGGCGAGCCAACGCAGTACGAGGGATATGCGACGGATATTATTACGGATTTGTCGCTCAACTGGTTGAAGGCGCGCGATCCGGATAAGCCTTTTTTAATGCTGTGCCATCACAAAGCGCCCCATGGTTTGTGGGAGTACGCGCCCCGTCATGCGGATTTGTTCACGGATGGGGATTTGCCCGAGCCGTCGAATTTGTATAAGCCGTTTGACAAGGTGTCCAGCGCGTTGGAGAATCACCACCGCACGATGCTCTCGCAGGCCGAGCGGATGGATGAGGGCGTTCGAGGAAGAGCGTGGCCCACCGGACGGTTGGATACGACGGGGATGAATACGACGGAGAAGATTCACGCGGCTTATCAGAAGTATGTGAAGGATTATTTGCGGTGTATTGTGGCGATTGATGAGGGTGTGGGGCGGTTGCTGGATTATCTGGATGAGGAGGGGTTGACGGAGAATACGATTGTGGTATATACTTCTGACCAGGGTATGTTTTTGGGCGAGCATTCGTATTTTGATAAGCGGTTGATTTTGGAGGAGTCACTGCTCATGCCTTATGTGATGCGGTATCCAGGGGCGATTGCACCGGGTTCGGTGAATGAGGATATTGTGGTGAATGTGGATTTTGGTGCGACGTATCTCGATTTTGCAGGGTTGCAACCCGATGCAGAGGTGCAGGGCAGAAGTTTTCGCGCGCTGTGCGAAGGGGAGACGCCAGAAGATTGGCGGCAGTCGGCTTTTTATGCGTATTGGGATGGGCCGACGAAGCACTATGGCGTGCGTACGCAAGACTATACGCTCGCAGTACATCGAACCGGCGAGCGCGATTTGTTCGATTTGGAGAAGGATCCTCTGGAGATGACGAGTGTGTACGGCGATCCGGCGTATGCCGATGTGCAGGCAGAAGTAGAAGCAGATCTGGCGCGGTTGATCGAGGAGATCGATATCAGTGCGGAAGAATTGCCTCAGGAGTGATGATGTTGGATGAACGAGATATTGTGATAGCAGATGAATGGGATGCGGGACACATGGGGTGCGGCGAGGTTATTATTTTACTCAGAATGCGGATGCAAAAGCTCGAGGAGGGCGAGGTTTTGAAGCTTACGGCGTATGATCCGGGCGCGCCTGTTGATTTGCCCGCCTGGTGTCGCATGACTGGACGGCGGATGGTTCGCGCGGATCACCCGTTTTACTGGATAGAACAGAAACCAAAAGAGTAAAGGAGTAAAAGTGGCTGGAAAATTCTGTGTTAGTTTGACTTGTGCGAAGGACGATGCGGTCGTGCTATTTGGAACTACCGAACGGATTGAGGCTGAGATGCCTCAGTGCCTGCTCCGGGTTGCTCGTTTTCGTGGCGTTGATCGCACGGATTTTCTCGACAACCGACAGTTTCGCGGCAACGCTTTCACCTTGCTTACAAGGGCAGAGCGTTTTATGATCGAAAATTTACCTATAGCGGGGCGCATCATCCCAAATCTCTTCGAGCGGGTAGATGAGCCGCTCTATCCGCCAGTCGCGCTACGCGAGGCATTGGCGAACGCACTATGCCATCGGGATTACTCAATCGGCGGTGGCTCGGTGGCCGTGGCGATATACGACGACCGCCTCGAGGTGACTTCGTCCGGTTCGCTGCATTTTGGGTTGACTGCGGAGAAATTGTTTGAGACGCACGAGTCGCTGCCTTGGAATCCCTTGATCGCTGGTGTATTCTACCGACGGGGCATTATTGAGCAATGGGGACGCGGTACGATCAAGATGGCGGAACTGACGACATCTGCCGGTTTGCCGCAGCCTGAGATTGAGGATGTGTCCGGTTGTGTGACGGTGCGCTTTCGCCCCAGCCAATATGTACCCCCCCAGCGCGTGGGACGAGATTTGACCGAGCGGCAACAGGCGATTCTCGCTATGCTGGATCCGGCAGGCCAGGGTCTGGCACTGCGCGAGATATATGCCCAGATGAAGTTGCAGGCCAGCCAAAGGCAGGTGCGGGAAGATTTGGCTATTCTGAGGATGCTTGGGCTAGCGGTGTCCAAAGGTCGAGGACGAAGAGCACGGTGGAATCGTTTGTAACTTGAGGTGTTGGCTCAAGTTTGGCTTAATCTGGCTAATTAATGGCTTATTCTCGAACTACCTGATAAAACTATTTGTAAATAAAAGGTTTGGCTAATTCTGGCTAATTCTGGCTAATTCTGGCTAATGAACTGCTGTCTCAGTTGTACCCCGCTCCTGGTTTATTTGGTCTTACTGAGTGCGACAAAGAAATATCAGATGGTATTGCAAGGAGTGAGCGATGTCAAAATCCGATGTGCTCAGGTTTATCTCACAAGGCGATGTGCAGGTGGAGGAATTGCCGTGGGGACCGCACGAGTGGATCAGTCGGGAGGGATTGACCGAGGCGGATCATTTGTTGCTGGTGCGGGTGACGATGCCGCCGGGCAAGGCGCATGCGTTTCATCGCCATCCGTGTATGGAAGAGATTATTTACGTGGTTGCGGGGACGGCGGAACAGTGGGTGGATAGGGATTCGCAAATTCTGGGTCCGGGAGATGCTGCGCATATTCCGATGGATATGGTGCACGGGACGTATAATGCCGGGGATGAAGATCTGGTTTTTCTGGCGATTTTGTCTCCCGCTAAGTTCGACGGTGAGGTGCTGGTCGATGTGTCGGGGGATGAGCCGTGGGTTAATATGAGAGGTTAGAGATGCCTAATACACGTCCGAATATTGTTTATATCCTCGCCGATGATATGGGCTATGGCGATGTGGGGTGTTATAATCCGCAGTCGAAGATCCCCACGCCGTATATGGATCGGTTGGCGCGCGAGGGGATGCGGTTTACGGATGCACATTCGCCTTCGGCGGTGTGTACGCCCACGCGATATGGTATTTTGACCGGGCGTTATTGCTGGCGCACAGAATTGAAGGCCCATGTGTTGTTCAATTACGAATTGCCATTGATTGAGCCCGAGCGCCTGACGGTGGCTTCTTTGTTGAAAAAGTGTGGCTATCACACGGGGTGTTTTGGCAAGTGGCATTTGGGTTTGGGCTGGGGTGTGAAGGATGGCGAGGTGTTTGATTTTGATCAGCCCCTGCCCTGGCCGGGTGGATCACCCGATCCGGTGGAGGAAGATAAGATCGATTTTTCAAAGCCTATTGCGGGCGGACCGATTGAACTGGGGTTTGACAGGTTTTACGGGACATCGGGTTGTTCGACGGCGCAACCGCCTTATTGTTTTATCGATCAGGATCAGACGGTGGGTATTCCGAGTGTGCAAAAGCCGATTGAGATGGCGGGTGGTCGGCGCGGGTTGATGGTTCCGGATTGGGACCACAAGGAAGCGGATCCGGCTTTTACAGAGAAGGCTGTGGCGTATATTGAGGAGCGGGCAAAGGATGAAGATACGCCCTTTTTTCTCTATCTGGCGGCTTCTGCGCCGCACGAACCGTGTACGGTCGAATGTGTGCCGGAGTTTTTGCGCGGTGCGAGTGAGGCGGGTCCCCGGGGGGATATGGTCGCGCTGGTTGACTGGATGGTGGGGCAGGTGATGGATGCGCTGGATCGCTGTGGGTTGGCGGATAATACGCTGGTTATTGTGACGAGTGATAATGGTGCTTTGCCGGGCTGTAATGGGCGCACGTATGGTCACAAGTCCTGTGGTGATTGGCGCGGTTTTAAGGGGTTTATCTGGGAGGGGGGACACAGAGAGCCGTTTATCGCGCGCTGGCCGGGTGTTGTTGCGCCCAATTCGGTTTGCGATGCGCTGGTCGGGTTGCAGGATTTTATGGCGACTGTGGCGGATATTGTGGAGGAGACGCTTCCAGAGGATGCGGGGGAAGATAGTGCGAGTTTTTTGCCCGCGTTGATGGGGGAGAACGAGTCTGTTCGGGATGATTTGATACACCATTCCTGCATGGGGGTGTTTTCGATTCGGCGAGGGGATTGGAAGTTGATTGTCGATTGTGATAATTCCGGAGATATGGGGCGCGGCGTGGATGGGTGTGCGGGCGCGGATCCCGTGCCGGGGTCAAGGGGTCAGCTTTATCATATGGGAGATGATCCGTTTGAGTCGTATAATAAGTTTGGCAGAGAACCGGGTATTGTGTGCGAATTCAGGGAGATGGTCGAGCGGTATATCGCCGATGGAAGGAGTGTGTGATGGCGTATTTAACGGTTGATGATAAAGAGGTGTTTCGGGAGAAGGGCTATGTGATTAAACGCGATGTGGTGACGCCCGAGCAGATGGAAGCCGCGCGAGATGTGATCTGGGATCATTTGCCGGTGGATCGCAATGATCCTTCTACGTGGGTTGGGAAAGAGGGGTCTCAGGGGATGGATGGTCACGCGGCGTTTCACGCGTTGATTTACGATTCGCCGCTGTACAGTATAGTTGAGGAGTTGGCTGGGAAAGGGCGTTTGGCGCCTTTGCATCCACCAATTACGTCGGCGAATTTGCGATTTCCACAGGGTGGGGAATGGGTAGGTCCCAGGGGTAATCATATGGATGGGCACGGGCTTGGCAGCGGCGTTGTAAATAATTGGACGGTGGGTATTACGCTGTATCTCAATGATGTGAAGCCCCAGGGCGGGGGTACCTGCGTGTGGCCGGGGACGCATAAACACATGGCGGATTATTTTAAGACCCATTCGCGGGTGAGTCTGGGTAAGAAGTTTTACGATTTGCCGATTTACGAGGGCGAGCCGCGTTCGACGAGGCCGCTGGAGATTCTCGATTGGGATGAAGCGGATTATGAGGAGATTTCTGGACCGGCGGGGTCCGCGATGCTCTGGCACAGTCATTTGATTCACAGCGCGAGTATGAATTGTAGCGATGAGATTCGCATGGCGATTATTACGCGTTTTCGATGGACGAATTGGGATGATCTGAAGTTTGAAGATCCCGATGATATGTGGGCGTATTGGGAGGGGATGTAGAAATGTAAGGAGGTTTGTTTTGCGTTTGTGTTTTGATCCTGTTATGTGTCCAAAAGCCGTGTTGCCCGCTGCCTTGAAGATTGCAAAGGCAGCGGGTTTTGATGCTATGGTGTTGCATTGTGCGTTTACGGCGAGTTCGCCTTTTCATCCAGATGCGTCGGTGCGGATGATTCGCGATTATTTCGATGATGCGGGTGTGGCGTTGATGGGATTACATGTGCGCGATGATCCGGGTTCTAATTTTCGGCAGGTTGAGTGGGATATCCATCTGGCGCGGGCGCTGCGCTTGCGGTGTGCGAGTTTTCTCAGTGGTGCGCGTTCCCGCGAGGCGCGCGAGGCTCTGGTGAGCGGTGTGCATGCGTTGCTTGAAAATATTCCCGATGTGACGCTGAATATCGGGAATGGGGTGGATACGTGTTTGGAGAATGCGGCGGATTTTGATGTTTTGATGCCCGATTTGCCCGAGCGCGCACATATCTGGCTCAATGCGATGGATGTTGATAACGCTGTGGGGATTGTGGATAAGTATGTGGAGCGCATGGGTATGGTGACGATTGGGGAGGATGATGTGGATGTGGTCCTCGCGCTCAAGGCGAATGGTTATGATGGTCCTGTGGTGCTCAATGCCACGGGTGGTTCTGTGGCGGATCTGCGGGTGAGGGTAGAAGGGGTTTTAACATGAGGAGTTTTCTATGAATGTTATTCTGATTGTGCTGGATACCTGGCGTCGAGATCACGTGGGGTGTTATGACAATTCTCGGATTCACACGCCGAATATAGATCGTTTTGCCGAGCGGGGAGCGGTTTTTGAGAATGCGTATTTGGCTTCGTATCCCACGCTGCCGTGTCGCCGGGATATTGCGACGGGGCGATACGAGTTTCCATGGCGGGGATGGGGCGGTATAGAGCCTGATGATGTGACGCTGGGTGGTGTCGTGCATGAGGCGGGTAAGGTGTCCTACTTTTTTACGGATGTGTATCACCACTGGACGAGCAATCCGGGCAGTGGGTACTGGCGTCCGTTTTCGGGATTTGATTTTGTGCGCGGGCAGGAGCGGGACCGGTATATGACGGATTCGGATATTGTTTTTGAGAATCGGACGCTGGATTATCCGCCGCATAACAGGCCCGAGCAACCGCATTTCCGCAATGCGCAATATATTCGGAAAGAGGAACGCGATTGGTTTTCGCCGCAGCTGTTTTCGAGGGCGGCACGGTGGCTTCAGCACAATGCCGATCAGGCGTTCTTTTTGATGATTGATTCTTTTGATCCGCACGAGCCCTGGGATCCGCCACGCCACTATGTGAAGTTGTACGATGATTCGGAAGACGATGTGATGGAGTATCCGGTCGCGCCTTACGATTGGGTGGATGGCAATTTGACGGAGGCAGAGTTGAAGCGGGTGCAGGCGATTTATGCGGGTGAGGTGACGATGGTGGATCGCTGGGTGGGGCATTTTCTCGATCAGGTTGAGAATATGGGGTTGATGGATGATACAATGATTATTCTCGCGTCGGATCACGGGACGCATAATGGCGATCACGGGCGCACGGGAAAGAACTGGGTGCTCTGGAATGAGATTACGCGGATTCCGATGATTGTCTGGCATCCCGAGTTTGGTCATGGGGCGCGTCCCGTGCAGTTTGTGCAGCCGGTTGATTATTTTCCGACTGTGGTAGAGGCGATGGGGTTGGCGGTGCCCGATGGGGTGAATTTGCACGGGCAGAGTTTGATTCCGTTTCTGCGGGATGGGGATGCGCCCGGGCGCGATGCGATTTTGTACGGTCAGTTTTCGGGGACGTGCAATATTACCGATGGAGAGTATGTGCTGTTGCAGGGGGTGGATGAGTCCAATCCGCCGGTGTATGCTTATTCGAGTATTATTGCGAATCGCAATCAGTTTGATTGGGGTGCCGATGTGCTTCGGAGCAAGCAGACGCCTGCGCGACATCCCGAGAAGCACAAGACGCGGTTGTATCACATGCCTTCGGATCCCGATCAGGAGAATGATCTCGCCGATAGTGAATCAGATGCTCTGGCCCGTATGCAGAGTTTGATGGTTGAAAAGTTGCGCGCTATTGATGCGCCGCCAGAGTTGTTGGTGCGATTGGGGCTTCAGAAGGAGGGGTTATGGAACCGAATATTTTGATCGTGATTGCAGATGATGCGACGTATCTCGATTTGTCGCTGTACGGGGGGCAGAATGTGGATACGCCGAATATTGACGGTTTGGCGCGGGATGGTCTGGTTTTTAATCGGGCGTATTTGCCTATGGCGATGTGCAATCCGTGCCGTACAGCGCTTTATACGGGGTTGTACCCGGCGCGCAATGGTTCGTGCTGGAACCATTCTGCTGCGCGTCCGGGGACGAGGAGTCTTCCGCATTTTCTGGGGGATCTGGGGTATCGCGTGGGGCTGTGTGGCAAGAAGCATGTGGGTCCCAATAAGAGTTTTCCATTTGAGTATGTGCCGGGTATTGAGGGGGGATGCACACATCCCGATCCCGAGTTTGGCGTTGCGGGTATTCGCGCGTTTGTGGAAGCGTGTCGGGATACGCCTTTTTGTCTTGTGGCGGGGCTTTTTGAGCCGCATGCGCCGTGGACGCTGGGCAATCCCGAGCATTTTGATCTGGATGCGTTGAAGTTGCCTCCGTATCTGGCGGATACAGAGGAGACGCGGAGTGATTATGCCAGGTATTTGGCGGAGATTGAGGTGCTGGATCAGGAGGTGGGTGAGATTCTGGCGGTGCTGGACGAGACCGGGCAGGCGGATAATACGCTGGTGATTTTTACGTCTGAACAGGGGTCGCAGTTTCCCGGGTGCAAGTGGACGAATTGGAATACGGGTGTTCATACGGGTTTTATTGTGCGCTGGCCCGGCGTGGTGAAGCCGGGATATACCGATGCGGTTATTCAGTATGAGGATGTTGCGCCAACGCTGATTGAGGCTGCGGGCGGTGATTCAGGTGCGATTGATTTTGATGGGTCGAGTTTTATGTCTGTGCTGTTGGGCGAGGCAGATGCGCATCGGGAGTTCGCGTATTTTATGCATAATAATATTCCCGAGGGTCCGCCCTATCCGATCCGAGCGGTGACGGATGGTACGTATCACTATATTCGCAATCTGACGCCCGAGGCGATCTATATCGAGAAGCATCTGATGGGGCAGTTTCGATGGCATCAGTACTGGCCGACGTGGGTTTTTGATACGACGTTTAATGAACATACGCGGTTTTTGGTGGATCGATATATGCGCCGCCCTCCCGAGCAGTTGTATCGCATGGATGAGGATCCCTGTGAGTTGAATAATCTGGCCGATGATCCCGCGCACGCAGAGGCGAAGAAACGCCTGTCTGCTGAGCTTGATTGCTGGATGAAACAACAGGGCGATCCCGGTGCTGAGATCGATACAGAAGAGCAATGGCAAGCAGCTAAAGAGGGTAGGCATTTTGAGATTTAGGAGGAATCACAGTGTCTCGTCAACCAAATATTGTAGTTATTATTACGGATCAACAGCGCACGGATACGATGGCGTGTTATGGCAATGAGTGGATTCAGTCGCCGCATCATGACGCGCTGGCTGCGCGGAGTTTTGTTTTTGAGAATGCCTATGTGACGCAGGCGGTTTGTACGCCGGCGCGCGGGTCGCTGATTACCGGGCTTTATCCGCATTCGCATGGGTGTGTGGTCAATGGGATCCCGCTGAGGGAGGAAACGTTGTCCATCGCGGAGATGATGCCCGATACGTACCGCAAGGGGTATGTGGGCAAGTGGCATTTGGGAGATGATGGCAACTGTCAGCACGGGTTTGACGAGTGGTGCAGTATTGCGGATGGGTGTGGTTACCACCAGTGGCTGTTGGATCAGGGCTTTGTTCCGGATGTGCCCAACAGGTTTACGCCCCAACAACGCGCGATCATGCCGGCATCAGCGCAGATTGGGGCTTATGTGGGCGCGGAGTCCGAGCGGTTTATTCGCGAGAATACGGGGCGTCCATGGTTGCTCGTTGCCAGTACGTTTGAGCCGCATCCGCCTTATCGGGGACCTTATGACGGGTTGTATGATCCCGAGGAGATTCCGGTGGGACCGACGTTTTTGAAGCATCCGGAAGGGCACTCGCTGTTTAATCGCGTGCGTTCGGATTTTTATCGCAATACCACGGATGCGCGGGTTGTGGCAGAAGATATGACGCGGGATGAGAATTGGCGGAAGTTGCGGGCGCAGTATTTGGGCAATGTGAAAATTGTGGATGACGCCATTGGGAAGATGGTGCAGGCGCTGGATGAGACGGGTCAGATGGAGAATACGATTTTTGTGTTTACGAGCGATCACGGCGAGATGGCGGGCGATCACCGCATGTGGGAGAAGCGGGCGTTTTACGAAGAGTCGGCGCGGGTTCCGTTTTTGATGCATGTGCCGTGGTTGAGTGCGGAACAGACGCGGGTGGATGGGGTGTTTGGTCACGCGGATCTGGTTCCGACGCTTTTGGATCTGGCGGGTCTGCCGATTCCAGATCAGTGTCAGGGTGAGAGTGTGGCAGGTGCGTTGACGGGTGAGCGCGATTTGAGGGAGCACATGGCGTTTATGGAGTGGAATGGGATTGGTGACCGCAATTTGGGGAATCCCGATATCAATTTGGTGGCGACGCTGCCGTGGCGCTGTGTTGTGACGGGCGACCGGTGGAAGTTGAACTTGTGTGCGGGCGATCAGTGCGAGTTGTTCGATTTGAATACGGATCCTTTTGAGGAGAATAATTTGTTCGATGCGCCCGAGCACAGGGATCGCGTTCGCAATATGGCGGCGGCGATTCGCTTGTGGCAGCACGAGACGGGCGATACGGCACCTTTGCCGAATATTTGAGGAGAATAGCTATGGGTTTTTCGTATTGTTTGAATACCAGCACGATTCGCAATGAGGGTGTTTCGGTGGTCGATGCCATCGATATTGCGGCGGATGCGGGTTATGAGGGGATTGAGCCGTGGGTGGCAGAAATTGATGAGTGGGTTGCAGGGGGTGGTTCGCTGTTTGAGATACGCGATAAGGCAGCGGATAGGGGGATTCAGATTGTCAATTTGATCGCGTTTTTTGAGTGGTCAGTGCCAGAGGATGAAGAGCGGGCAAAGGGGCTTGAAGAAGCGCATCGCTGTTTTGAGATGGCCGATGCGCTCAATTGCACGTATGTCGCGGCACCGCCTTTTGGGATTCGAGACCGGGATGTGGATTTGTTTTCTGTGGCGCGTCGCTATGGTGAGTTGATGGATGAGGTTGCCGGGTTTCAGGCGAAACCTCTGCTGGAGTTTTGGGGTATTGCGCAGACTCTGGGTACGTTGGGCGAGGCTTTGCTGGTGGCGGCTGAATGCGGGCGGCCCAATACGGTGCTGCTGGCGGATGTTTATCATATGTACAAGGGGAGTGGACATTTTCACGGGCTGGAACATCTGGGTCCGGGCAAGTTGGGGCTGGTGCATGTGAATGATTATCCAGCGTCGCCCGGCAGGGATACCATAACAGATGCGGATCGGGTTTATCCGGGGGATGGTTTGGCGCCCTGGTCAGAGATTGTGGCGGGGTTTGAGAATGCGGGGTATGAGGGGATGTTGTCTCTGGAGTTGTTTAATCCGAGCTATTGGGCAAAGGGGTCTGTTGCGGTTGCAGAAGAGGGTCTGGCAAAGCTCAAGGCGTGTGTGGAATGAGTTCTAGAACTGTTTTTGGCAATGCACTGCCCGCGCGCGTGCCGTTTTATTACGGTTGGGTGGTTCTGATTTTTGCGGCGGTTGCGATGGTGGCGACGCTGCCGGGCAGGAGTGTTGGTATTGGTTTGATTACGGAGCCTTTGATCGCGGATCTGGGGATTTCCCGGCTCGATTTTGCCGAGAAAAATTTTTGGGCGACGATTTTGGGGGCGTTGTTCAATTTGGTCTGCGGTTTGGCGATTGATCGCTTTGGGGTTCGAGTTGTTGTGACGGGGGTGCTATTTGTTCTGAGTGCGGTGGTTTTGGGTTTTAGCCAGATGACAGGTGCTGGTTTTTTGCTTTTGTTGCTGGTTTTGATGCGGGGTGTGGGGCAAAGCGCGCTATCTGTGGTGAGTTTGACGATGGTTGGCAAGTGGTTTGTGCGGCGGTTGAGTGTTGCGATGGGTATTTTTGCCGTGCTTATGAGTCTGGGCTTTGCGGTCGCTATTGTCGTTGCTGGCGATGTTGTGCTCAAGCAGGGTTGGCGGGTTATGTGGTCGGGGCTGGGGTGGATTTTGATGGTTCTATCTGGTTTGTGTCTGCTATTTGTTCGTCGAGATCCGGAGGCGGTTGGGCTGGATACCGAGGTTGTGAAAGATGATGAGTCGGATGAGCCGGTGGTTGGTTTTACGCTCGTACAGGCGTTGATGACACCGGCTTTTTATGTGTTTGCTATTGGGAGTGCGCTCTACAATCTGGTTATTGCGGGGGTGATGCTGTTCAATCAGTCTATATTGGGGGAGTTGGGGTTTGATGAGACGGTGTTTCAATATGCGATGGCGATGTTTATGGCGACGGGTTTGTTGGGGAATTTTACAGCGGGGTGGGCGGCGCGCCGATGGTCTTTGGGCAGGCTGATGACGATTGCGATGCTGGCGGTTGGCGTTTATTTGCTCGCGTTTCCGGAGCTTAAAACATCGGGGCAAGCGCTGACACATGCGGGATTGCTCGGTTTTTCAGGTGGCGTGGTTTCGGTGATTTTTTTTACGGCGTGGGCAGATATTTTTGGCCGTCTTCATCTGGGTAAGATTCAGGGCGCGGCACAGGTGTTTGCGGTTTTGGCTTCTGCAACGGGTCCGTGGTTTATTGAGTCTGTTTTTAGTTCTGCGGGGTCTTATGCACCGGCGTTTTACGCGCTGGCTCCAGCGGTGTTGCTGGTGGCTATTTTTGCCTGGTTTGTGGATATTCCCAGGCCAGAGGATGCGCCGGTATAGTTTTAGAGGGGTGTGTTTATGAAGTGGATTTTTATTTTTTTTCTTAATATGGCCAGTGCGGCGATGGCACAGGATATGCCCTGGCGCTATGATTTTGAGGATGGGTCCGGGTCCTATCGGGCAGATGCGGGTAGCGAGGTGTCGCTTTCAGCGAGGCGTTATAAAGGGGGACAGCACTCCTTGAAGTGGTCATGGCAGAATAACGGGCGGCTTTTGTTCACGGATCCCGCGCCGGGACGCAATAAGGCGCTGACCGGGTTTCGGGCGTGGGTGTATAACGAGGTGGCGCTCGATGAGGTGCTGACGTTTGGGTTTGGGACAGAGTCCGAGTTGGGGGCAAATAATCCGCGTTACCAGTTTGAGTTTGGCTTGAATTTTACGGGCTGGCGAGCGATGTGGATCCATTTGCGGGAGGATGCGCGAAACAGATCTTATGAAGGGGCGCGAAATGGACGGGTGACGGCGTTTGAAATTAGGGCATCGAATAGTGGGGTTGTTTATCTGGATTTGATGGAGTTGGTGGAGAGGATTCACTCCAGGCGATCTCCCGATGCACAGGTTCCATTTGTCAATGCGAGGAGGGCTGATAGGAGCCGCGAATATCGATGGAGTCTGAACAGGTTGCCGGGTCCGCTTCCTTTGCAGATTACCGATGAAGAACGGGAGGCTTTTGAGGCGATTGCCCGGCGATATGAGGTATGGGTTCTGGGCGATGGGGTGAAGGATGACCAGCGGGAGCCTGTGAGGATTCGGCTCAACGAACTCAAAGCCTATATAAGGCGTGGGTATCGCAGTCTGGCGGATTACGAGATTCGACGCGAGGATAACCGCATTTTGGGAAAACCTCTGTTTGCCGAGTTGTCGCCCTATGAACCCCTTTTTCAGAGTGTTTTCCAAGGGGTTTTGTTGCGTCTGGTGCTGGATTATCGGTTGAATGGCAATGAGGAGGCGAGAGACCGGGTGATAGATGTTTTCGATTATTTGCACGATCAGGGTTGGGCAGATGGCAGTGGTGTTGGGGCGATGCATCACGAGTTTTTGCGGGTTGCTGGCTATGCCCACGCGGTGTATTTGATGCGGGATGTTTTGCAGAGCAAGGGGATACTGGCGCGGGAGTTGGCGACGCTGAAATGGTTCAGTATGTTTGGCGAGTTGTATGAGGATCCTGAGGTGCTGGGCGCGAATGCGGATTTTATACGCTCGGTGGCGATGTATCGGTTGTTGTGTATTTTGATGATGGACGATTCGCCCGAGAAGGTGGCGAATATGCGTCGCTATGTTTTATGGCTCAATAATGCGCTTGCTATTGCGCCGGGGTGGCTGGATACGATTAAGCCGGATTTTGTGGGTTTTCACCATCGGGGTATTTACGCGAGTGGGTATGCGCCAAATGCTTTTCACGTGGCTTCAATTCTGGTGTATTTGTTGTATGATACGCCTTTTGCAGTTGCGGAGGAGAAGCGCGATAATTTGAAGCAGGCGCTGTTGACGTCCAGGATTATGGCGAATACGTACGATATTTCAATGGCTGTTAATGGTCGTTTTCCGCGGAATACAGCGGTGGCTACCAAACTGTTGCCGGCGTATATGTATGTGGCTTTGAGCTATTCTCCGGTGGATGCGGAATTATCGGGCGCGTTTATGCAGCTTTGGAAACCGGATTCGCAGTTGCTGATAGAAGATTTGTTCCAGCGGGTATCGGTGCGGCTGATGTATTTGCACACGCCGGGTGCGATGCAGATGATGGCGAATTTTGCAGAGGCGGGGTACGTACCTGCCGCTCCGCCGTCCGGGCACTGGACGTTGCCTTATGGCGCATTGTCCATTCATCGGCGTGGGGACTGGATGGTGAGTATGAAGGGGTGGAGCAAGTACGTGTGGGATTATGAGTCGTCGGGAAGGAATAATCCGCTCGGTCGCTATTTGAGCTATGGGACGATGCTGATTTACGGCAGTGGCGATCCGGTTGGTCGCGAGGCGAGTGGGATTGTGCGGGATGGGTGGGATTGGAGTATGTGGCCCGGTACGACGATGATTCGCTTGAGTCATGAGCAGCTCAAACACGAGGGGCGTGATCGCAATTTTTCAAATGAGACTTTTGTGGGTGGAGTGAATATAGATAGGCAAGACGGGGTGTTTGCGCTGAAGCTGCACGATACGAGGTTCAATACGAGTTTTCGGGCGGTTAAGACGGTGTTCTGTTTTGACGATGTGCTTGTTTGCCTGGGGTCGGGTATTGAGAATGATGATGGTGGGCATGCGACTGTGACGCCACTGTTTCAGGCGGCTATTTCTGAGGACCGTTCTACGGGGGTGAATGGGGAGCGTGTGCGTGCAATTCCTTATGCGTTTTCGGGGACGACGGGGCAGAAGGCATGGCTGATGGATTCTCTGGGCAATGGGTATGTGGTTCCAGATGGAGGCGAGTTGCGCGTGCAGCGTCAGGTGCAAGTTTCTAAAAATTATGGCAGGGATAGCGGCGGTACAGGGGCTTTTGAATTGGCGTATTTGGATCACGGGAGCGCGCCTCAGGGTGCGTCATATCACTATGCCGTGCTGGTGCAGAGGTCGCCGGATAGGGTGCGTGCGTTTGCGAGTTCACCGGAATACGATGTGTGGCAGAGAGATCATCAGGCACATATTGTGCATCACCGGGGGATGAAGATGACGGGTTACGCGCTATTCGATACGGATGCAAGGCCAATAGATGGTCCGGTTGAGGGTGTGTCTTTGCCGAGTTTGGTGATGGTTCGAGAAGTGGATGATGGGTTATTGCTTTCGATGGCTGATCCGGATTTTGGGTGGCGTTGGGAGATCCAGACGCCGCACCGGCAGGATGGGTCGCTAATTGTCAATCAAGCGAGTGAGCCTCGGAAGGTAGAGGTGACTGTGCGGGGAACATGGCGTCTGGATGGCAGATATGATCTGGCGGACGCAAGGGTTCAGTCGGATCAGACGGTTGTGGCGTTTATGTGTCAGGATGGTAAGAGCGTGGAGGTGAAGTTGGCGAGGGCAGATGGTGGCGATGCTTCGCGTTTGGAGAAAAAAAATTAACCGCAAGGCTCTTGACTCAAATGGGGATATGGGATAAATTGAGCCATTGGACATAATGGGTTTTTTGATTTTTATTTTTTGGAGGACTGGATGATTTTTGAGGACGATGTGATCCTTGAGGATGAAGAGAAAGAGGAAGACGGTGCGTCGAGAAATGGTATTTTGAACAAGGGACTGATAGATGCGCGTACGATTTTGATTTCCGATCCCGTGGATCACAAATTGACGGCTAAGGTGACGGCGCAGTTGCTGTTTTTGGATCATCAAGATTCGGAAGAGCCGATTAAAATTTTTATTAATTCGCCCGGCGGTAGTGTGTACGATGGGTTTGCGATTTACGATATGATCCGATTTATCCGCCCCAGAGTAAAAATTATCAGTGCGGGTCTGTCAGCCAGTGCAGCGACGGTGATTATGATGGCGGCAGATAAGGTAGATCGGCTGGCTTTGCCAAATTCTCGCCTTATGATTCACCAGCCTTCGATGCGGTTTCAAGGGGTGGCTGAAGATGTGCGACGCACGGCTGAGGAGGTCGTGAAGATTAAGAAGAAGATTAACGAGATGTATGCCGATGAGACCGGTCAGCCACTTGAAAAGATTGAAGAAGATACGGATCGAGATTATTGGATGAGTCCCGATGAGGCTGTGGAATACGGGTTGATCAGCCGGGTTGTGAATGGGTTTGATGAGATAGATGAATGAAGTCAATTAAAAATTAGGAATTGATATGCACAGCGCGTAAGTCCGTCTCGCAGCGGACATTCTTATGGTATTCCAACTATGCAGGCCACTGCATGGTGTATTATTACAAAAACGCTTTGCGCTGTGCAAGCCCCCCGCAGGGGCGCCCTTTTTTTGCTTCATTTTTTTGGGCGCGCAAAAAAATGAAGTCGCCGAAGGCAAAAAAGCAATATATATAAAAAAGTTATATACTCCGCTGTAACACAACAGCATGAATTATGCACACCGTATTTATTTTTTTTAAAAGAGTCTCCTGAGTAAGGAGACTTTTTCTTTTGTTTGATGAGACTTCAATGAATACACTTAAAAACAAAAGTATTACCCCGCATTGGATGATGCGTCTTTTGGGCGCGAGGACGGCAACGATTTTAATTTCATCTTATGGTCTGATTTTGGAGAGGGCCGGGGGTGAGCGCTTTGTGGTATGTACTGAAAATTTGACGCGAGAAGATGTATTACACCGGGGGAGGCTGTTTTTTGAGCTGGTGTTGCCGACGGATCGCGGAGCGCAGCAACTGAAGGGTTTGCACAAGGCAGAGGTGGATGGGTTTTTCGACTGGTTGGAGGATTATTGGTATTGGTTGGAGGAGTCTCAAAAGTTTGCGTCAGAGGTGCGGCGGTGTGCCGGGGAGATTAATAGATTGCTGGATGCGGGTTATTTACGCAGTTCCCGCTGGTTGAAGATCAGGGCGATGGCGCGGGAGATGCTCGATCAATTTCGCAAGGTGCCGGCGGTGGGGTATTTGGATCGCAATCGCCATGCCGATTTTACGCTGGTGCAGGAGGTGGCACACTGGGGTGGTCAAGAGGTGGAAGATTTTCGCGCGCAATATGTCAAGCGTCTCAAGGACCAGTTTTCGACCTTTTTTGATGGGGTGGAGAGCAATCCGCTGAGCGAGAGCCAGCGCGATGCCTGTGTGATAGATGAGGACAATAATCTGGTGCTGGCTGGTGCGGGTACCGGTAAGACGAGTGCGATGGTGGGACGCGCGGGTTTTTTGGTTGAGAGCGGGCAGGCACAGCCCGATGAGGTTCTCATGCTGGCTTTTGCGAATAAGGCGGCACGAGAGATGCAGGAGCGGCTGGATGAGCGCGTGGATAAGAAAGGTGTTGTTGCGAGTACGTTTCACAAGCTGGGCAAGGATATTATTGCTTCGGTTGAAAAGGCGCAGCCTTCGATTTCACCTCTGGCAACAGATGGCGCGTTGCTGGAGAAGCATGTCGATGAGTGGTTTGAGGAGCTGCTCGCAATTCCGACCTATAGACAATGGGTTCTGGATTATCTGGGCTATTACAGGTATCAAGAGGTCAATCCCTTTGATTTTAAAACTCAGGGGGAGTACTTTGAATATATTTTTGCTAATGAGATTCGCACCTTGAAGGGGGAGATGGTAAAGGGTTTGGGTGAGTTGTGGATCGCCAATCATCTGTTTATGCTGGGGGTGGCATATCAATACGAGGCCGATTATGAGCATGAGACGAGGAGTCCAGATTATCGGCAATACCAGCCCGATTTTTATCTTCCGGATTGCGGTATTTATCTGGAGCACTGGGGTATAGACCGCGATGGCAATACGGCGCCTTTTGTGGGGAAGAAGAAGTATCACGAGGGAATGGATTGGAAGCGCAGAACTCATGAGAAGTACGAGACGCGCTTGATTGAGACCTTTCACTACGAATATTCCGAAGGTCGCTTGCTAATTGGCTTGCAGGAGAAATTAATACAGGCTGGGGTGCAATTTAATCTGCGTTCGCCAGATGAGATGCTGGATACGCTGAGGGAGTTTGGTGAGATTCGCGATTTGACGCTGTTGCTCGCGGATTTGTTGAGGAGGTATAAGAGCAATTTGCCTCGTCCAGATCAACCGTGGAAGGAGATTGTCCAGGGCGTTGACCTGAGTCTGGTTCAGCAACAGGCTTTGAAAATTGTGGTGCCGATTTATGAGAAGTATGAAGCGTTTTTGAAAGAAAATCGGCATATCGATTTTGACGATATGATTGGCAGGGCAATCGCGTATGTGAAATGTGGTCGTTTTGTTTCGCCCTGGCGATATATTCTGGTGGATGAGTTTCAGGATATATCCGAGCCGCGTGCGCGGTTGGTTAAGACTTTGAGAGAATCTGTTGATGTGTGTTCTCTGTTTTGCGTGGGGGATGATTGGCAGTCGATTTATCGCTTTACGGGTAGCGATATTCGGTTTACTACGGATTTTGAAGAGAGATTTGGGGCTACTAAAATTACGGTTCTGGATAAGACTTTTCGGTTCAATAATAGTATTTGCGATGTTGCATCCCTGTTTGTGCTTCAGAATCCGGCGCAGGTTAAAAAGTCGTTGACCACGCACGCGATGGTAGATCATCCCGCGGTTTCGCTGTTGCGCGAGAAGAAGCGTCGCGGTTCAGAGGCGGATCTTGACGATCGGCTGGATCGTGTGCTGGCGCATGTCGCCGCGCGGGCGGAAGAAGGCAGTTCGGTTTATTTGTTGGGCAGGTTTCGTTTTAACTTGCCCAATGACACGCAGATGATGATGTTGAGAAAGCGGTTTCCCACTTTGTCTATTGCGTGCAATACCGTTCACGGTGCGAAGGGTTTGGAGGCGGATTATGTGGTGGTGTTGGGGCTTGAACGCGGTCAGTACGGTTTTCCTTCGCAGAAGACGTCTCATTCTTTGCTTGAGGCGCTGTTGCCCGCGTTAGATCCCTTTCCATATTCGGAGGAGCGCCGTTTGTTTTATGTCGCGCTGACACGCGCCAGACAGCGCGTGTATTTGATTGGGGATATGACGAATGCGTCTGAGTTTTTGGTCGAGTTGTTGAAGAATAAATATCCGCTGGCGCTGGACGATTTTGAGACCAGTTTGGAACAGGCGTCTTTTGAGCACATTCGCTGTGTGAAGTGCAAGACGGGTACGCTTGTTGCCGTGCAGGGTAAGTCGTTTTACGGTTGTAGCAATTATCCGTTGTGCAATCATACTGAGAGCGGATGTCAAGCGTGTGGCAATCCGATGCAGCGGGTTGGTCGGTTTAAAATATGTCTCGATGCCGATTGTGATTCATGGTTGCCTGTTTGTCCGAAGTGTGGCGCGGATATGGTTCAGCGCAAGGGGCGCTATGGGGCTTTCTGGGGGTGTAGGAATTTTCGCGGGGATGATGATATTTCTTGCCGGCATACGGAGAATAATATTTCTTTTTCTTCGTGAAAGGAGCGGGCGCAATGGTTTTGCCCAGTATGCGATTGGATGATAAGGTGGTGCTGGTGACGGGTTCGGGTTCGGGTATTGGACGGGCGATTGCGGTGGCGGCGGCTGAGGTGGGTGCCGATGTGGCGGTGTGTGAGGTGCCGCAGAAGATTGATGCACTGGATGAGGTGTGTGAAGCGGTTGGAGATTTGGGGCAACGGGCGTTGCCATTGGCGTTGCAATTGCCGGATCAGGAGAGTATTGATGCGGCAGTGAGCCGGGTTATTGATACGTATGGCAGGGTTGATATTCTGGTGAATAATGCAGGGGTGAATATTCCCAGGGACGCGCTCGAGGTGACAGAGGCGGATTGGGATGGGGTGCTGGATGTGAATTTGAAGGGGTTGTTTTTTATGTCGCAGCGCGTGGCGCGGTCGATGATTGAGACGGGTGGTGGCAAAATTGTCAATATTGCGTCGCAAAATGGGGTGGTGGGTTATTACAAGCGCGCGGCTTATTGTTCGAGTAAGGCTGGTGTGGTGAATTTGACGCGGGTGTTGGCTGTGGAGTGGGCGTCCTATCAGATTACGGTGAATGCCGTGGGTCCGACGTTTATTTTGACGCCGTTGACACAATCGACGTTTGACAATGAGGCGTTGCGCGAGGATTTGCTTTCTCGCATTCCTCTTGGGCGCGTGGGAAAGCCCGAAGATGTGGTGGGTGCGGTGGTGTTTTTGGCCAGTCCGGCTGCGGATCTTATTACGGGGCATACGCTGCTGGTGGATGGCGGCTGGACAGCGCTGTGAGGTAGGAATAATGACAAATTCTGAAAATACAGGCCGGGGACCGCTGTTTACAGATCCCGATCCAGATGTTGCACGGGCGTTTTTTCGAGAGAAGAAGGGCGCATTGACAGATAAGCTGATGTCTGTGTCTGATGCTGTTGCCGAGTTTGTGCACGATGGTGACTATTTGGCTTCTGGCGGGTTTGGTGGGAACAGGATAGCGACGGCGCTTTTGCACGAGGTTGTGCGGCAGGAGCGAACAAATCTGGGGTTTGCCGGTCATACGACGACGCACGATTTTCAGATTTTGGCAGCGGGTACGCGTACGGGGAAGCAGATTTTTTCGCGTTTGGATGCGGCATATATTTTGGGGTTGGAAGCGCGCGGTTTGTCGGCGCAGGCGCGGCGGTTGATGGAGAGCGGAGAGGTTGAGGTGTGTGAGTGGACAAATTACGCGCTGGCATGTCGGTTTCGAGCGGCTGCGACGGGTGTGCCTTTTGTGCCTGTTCGCAGTATGCTGGGGACCGATACGTTTAGAGAGAGTGCGGCTAAGGAGATCGCGTGTCCTTTTACGGGCAAACCGCTGACGGTTGTGCCGGCTCTGTTTCCCGATGTGGCGCTTATTCATGTGCACGAGAGTGATTTGTTTGGGAATTGCCGCATTCGGGGCATTACGGTGGCTGATTGGGATTTGTCGCGTGCCTCTAAACATGTGATTGTGAGTGCGGAGCGCATTGTGAGTACAGATGAGATTCGCAGCGATCCAAATGCGACCGCGATTCCGGCTTTTTGTGTTGATGCGGTGTGTCATGTGCCTTATGGATCGTATCCCGGCAATATGGCTGGGGAGTATTTCTCGGATGAGGTGCATCTCAAAGCGTGGTTGGACGCTGAGCGAGATGTGGAGGCATATCGCGCGTTTCTGGATAAGTATTTGTATGGTGTTGATTGTTTTGAGGACTATCTGGAGATTTGCGGTGGGGAAGAGCGGCTGGCGGAGTTACGGCGGTTGGAAGGTAAGGGTGCAGGGTATGTCTGATTACAATGAAGTTGAAATGGCGATTTGTGTGGCGTCCCGGTTGCTGGAGGATGGGACGACTGTTGGGGTGGGTACAGGAGCGCCGTGTGCTGCGGCGATGTTGGCACAAAAGACGCATGCACCAGGGCTTTTGGTGGCTTTTGAGGCGGGTGGTTTGGCACCGATGTTGCCCGCGATGCCCATTTCTGTGGGCGATTCGCGCACGACATATCGGGCACTTATGGCGACGAGTATGTGTGATATTATGGAGACGTGTCAGCGGGGTGTGATGGATTACGCGTTTTTGGGCGGTGCCCAGATCGATGCGTATGGGAATTTAAATTCTACGGTTATTGGCGATTACAAAAAACCGCGCGTGCGTTTTCCGGGTAGCGGAGGTGCCAATGATTTTGCGAGTTTTTGCTGGCGCACGCTGATTATTACACAGCACGATCGCCGTCGTTTTGTGGAAGAGGTCGATTTTTTAACGACGCCGGGTTTTCTGACCGGGCCGGGGGCGCGCGAGATTGCGGGGTTGCCCGAAGGCGGGGGTCCTTATCGCGTGATTACGGATCTGGCTGTGATGAGTTTTGATGAAGATACATGTCGGATGCAGGTCGAGAGTTTGCATCCCGGCGTGACGTTTGATGAGGTGCAGAGAAATACCGGGTTTGAATTGGGTCAGGTGGCTGATGTCAAAGAGACTGTCCCGCCCACGGAAGCGGAGTTGTGCATTTTACGCGATGAGGTCGATCCCGATGGGTTGATTATTGGGAGATGATGCCAAAAATTTCAAAACAAAGCCGTCATCGCGGCATGGTGTTGAGCCGCGATCCAGTGCGCTTAAATAACTTATGCCCCGAGCGCAATATTGTAGCTTTTTCCTTTTTCTGTTTGGAACGCAATTTCCTCCTGGCCCTCTGCGATGACCGTCCGGTCGTCATTGACTGCGCGCATAGAGCCGTTGTATTGTATGCGGATGGGATTGCCCAATAGGGAAGTTATGTGCGCAGATTTTTCTCCGTTTTTCCATTGTAAATCTACTATAAATCCCCCCCTTGCTCTCAGTCCTTCTGTGTTGCCTTCTGTCCAGGCGTCTGGCAGTGCGGGAAATAGCTCAATAGCCTGATGATGGCTTTGTAATATCATTTCCACAATGCCCGCGGCACCACCCATGTTGCCGTCCATCTGAAACGGGGGATGGTTGTCGAATAGGTTGGGCAGTGTCGAGCGTATGAGCAGTTGCCTCACGTCTTCCCAGGCGCGATCCGCGTCTTTCAGGCGCGCCCACACGTTGATGAGCCAGGCTCTGCTCCAGCCCGTGTGTCCGCCGCCATGCGCGAGGCGGTGTTCAATGCTTTTGCGCGTGGCAGCCAAGAAGTCGGGTTGGTTGATGAGTTGGAAGCCGGGATACACGCCGTAGATGTGTGAAATATGCCGGTGCCCCGGTTCTGGTTCTTCAAATTCTTCCGTCCATTCCATCAGGCGTCCATCAGTGCCGATTTGTGGTTCTGCGAGACGGGATAATGCGCTTTTTATGTCGTCGATAATGGGGTCGTCGAGGGATAGGATCTCGGCACAGCGCAGACAATTTGTAAATGTTTCCCAGATGATCTGCTGGTCCATGCTCGGGCCCATGACGAGGTTGCATACGTCCTGCGTGCCCGGCGCGAGGAAGCGGTTTTCCGGGGAAGAAGATGGACCGGATACGAGTTTGCCGGTTTTTGGATCTTCTGCCAACCAGTCGAGGAAGAACAGGGCGGCATCCCGCACAACTGGCCAGGCCTGGTCTCGCAGAAATGTTTCTGAGCCGTTGAAATCCCAATGTTCCAAAAAGTGCCTGCTGTTCCATCCACAGCCCATGGGCCACATTCCGTGTTGTACTCTTCCCACTGGATCGGTAAATCGCCACGCATCTGTTGTGTGATGCCCCACAGTTCCGCGACAGCCATAGACTTCTTTTGCTGTTTGGCGGGCTGTTGTGCGCAGGGCGTCTGAAAATTCCAAATACGGTTCATGGCATTCGGGCAGGCCGACGAGTTCACAGAGCCAGTAGATCATCTGGATATTGATGTTGATGTGGTAGTCGCTGTTCCACGGGGCTTCGTATTCCTGGTTCCAGATGCCCTGTAGATTGGCGCACAAACTGCCCGGACGCGAGCAACAGATTGTGAGGTAGCGCCCAAAGTTGAAGTAGAGTGCAACGAGCGCGGGGTCTGATGTGTGTTCGAATTCGGCGAGGCGACGGTCTGTGGGAATGTGGTCATTTTTATCTTCTCCGAGGGAGAAGGCGCATCGGTCAAAGTAATTGTTGTGGTCCCGAACGTGTTCGCGTTTTACGCGGAGATATGGACGTGCAATACACGTTTCGATTGTGGGTATCGCGGAGGCTTTCAGGTCGTGTGTCAGGGGCGTGTAGGGGTCGTCAAAGTTGTAGTCGGTGTCGGCGCAGACGACTATGGTGACTGCGTCTGCATTTTCGACGATGAGGGCGTCGTTGGCACACTGGATGCGCCCGTTTTCGACAATTGCTTTGATGCCTGCAGAAAATTTTACGCCGGGATGGGTTTCTCCTTGTCCCGCACGTCCGGTTATGAGGAGTGTGTTTTCGGATATGCCCGACCACTGTGCGTTTTCTTCCCGATGGAAAGATATCCGACACGATATTGCGCCTGCTTTGTCCGATGCGATGCGACAGATTATTGCCCGGTCGATTGCGGTGGCAAATACTTCTCGATGATATGCGACGCCATTTGCATTCCATCGCGTTGTGGCGATTGCAGAGTTTAGTGAGAGTTCGCGGCGGTAATCGGTGTGTTGTTCGACGCCGCTTTGCTCGATGAGCAGGTCGCCCAATGTCTGATAGCTGCGCGGTACTATGCGTTCGCCCATGACGCCTTCTTGCATGAGGTCCTGCGCTTCGGTGTATTGACCTTCAAAGAGCAGTTGACGCGCGCGTGCGACGACCTGTTGCGCGCCCGGTGGTGATTCGGGTACGGGAGGTCCCGCCCAGATTGAGTCTTCGTTCATTTGTATGCGTTCGTTGCTCACCCCGCCAAATACCATGGCGCCGAGTTTTCCAGCCCCCACGGGCAAGGCGTGATTCCAATCTTCCGCTGGTTCGTTATACCAGAGTTTCATTATTTCCTCCGCTGTTTATCTCTTTGTTGTTACGAAATCGCTACAATCAATATAATACATTACAAAATGGTTGAAAAACTGCGAGAAATTGGCTATCATATATTATAAAGACAAAAATTCACATAAAATGCGATTTTTTGCAGTTTAACTATATATTGCCATGAACTTAGAGACTACCATACCTGAGGGACGCCGCAGGTTGTCTGCCGTTATTCGGGCAGCAGGTGATATTATTCATATTGCCGATGCTGAACATGCCCTTTGCGTTAGCCGTTCAGACGCCACCAGGCTACTCTCCCGCTGGAGTGGACAGGGCTGGCTGCGGCGCGTAGGCCCGGGTGCCTACGCGCCTGTTGGTCTTGATTCTCTTACCAGCGAACTGGTTCTTGATGATCCCTGGGTGCTGGTGCCTGCGCTTTTTAAGCCGGCCTATATCGGTGGCCGGACTGCCGCCGAACACTGGGATCTGACGGAGCAGATCTTTCGCGATATTGTCGTGATGACTGCGCGGACTGTGCGTGAGAAAAGCCAGGAACGCCATGGCGCACACTTCACCCTGAAGCATGTTCGTCAGGGTATGATCTTCGGCACGAAGACCATCTGGCGCGGAAGAAGCCAGATTGCCGTATCGGATGTTCACCGTACCATTATCGACATGCTCGACGATCCAGACCTCGGAGCCGGTATCCAGCATGTTGCCGATTGCATTGCAGCCTATTTCGAGCGCAAGGACAGGGATGATGATAAGTTGATTGCCTATGCAGACCGGGTCGGTAACGGTGCCGTGTTCAAACGCCTGGGATTTCTGGCAGAACGCGGACCCGACACCGCTGTTCTTGTTGAGGCGTGCCGTGCGCGTTTGACCCAGGGCAATGCCAAACTCGATCCGAGGCTTTCAGGCCGTCGCCTCATATCCCGATGGCGCCTTCTTATGCCTGAGAGCTGGGCGAAGGCAGCGTCCGCATGATTGATCGAGTTTAGAAGCAGAAATGAGAAAGCACGCTCTGACGAAGCGTGCTTTTTTTATTTTGGGGTTCGTTGACACCTTTTTGGCTTTCGGATATATTGTGGGTGATCATTACGGAGTGGATGCGAAAGACGAGTGCCGTGGGTAAAGTGGACAAACGAAGGCTTAGAAGGTCATGAGTCAGGTAACTAACGGAGTAATGGTCGAAGTAACCAGCATACTACTGGGAGGATTCGTAGCCAGATGAGCAGCTGGGACACATTAGAATGGATAGTTGCGCTGGGTAGCATCGCAGGATTGTCGCGGCCGTAGGTCAGACCGAGCAAGATGAAGGCGTGGCGCAGGATCTACGGCGGATGGTATTGAGGGCGTCCGCGGCGGTGGGACAGGCTTTGTGATGTTCAAAAATTGTGGGTATAATCTATGATTTTAGTAGAAGATGTTAATAATTTGAAACAAGCCATATTAGATGTTGAGGCGTCTTATCAAGGCGTGTTGCAGATACGAAATGGATGGGATGATTATTTTCATCCCATTGCTTGTTGTTTTGAGGAGGATGTAACTTTTAAAAAAAATATGTTATATCTGTCATCTCTTGTAAGAAGTATTGGAGATCGGTTAAGCGGGAAATTAAACCAGAACATTCTTCAGACATCTATGTGGATAAAAAGAGTATCAACAAACAATAAGGCCGAAGATGGAGTCAAAGCAAATCAGGTGCGTGTGCTAAAAATTTGTAGTATGGTGTTACATCCAAGGAACATATCAGTTTTTGGTGAACATGTGAGGGTAGAAGATGGTAAGGGGGATCAAGTTATTTTCAATTTTAAAGAATTTATATCGATTTTGAAACAATGTGTTTCTATTAGCTACAAAGATATGGTAAGTAATATGTGTGAGAGGTTAAAACATGAGTTGAATAGTGGGAAGATGAATGGAACTATCTCCTTTGAGATTAATTGGCTACTGGAAAATTCTTTTGGTAGTTTTGTCTCGGATTTGGATAAAAAATATATAAGTTTTTGTAATCATAATTTTATTGAGTATTTTTTGAGACAAGAATGTGATTGTAATTCTGTGAGTGATATTATATCTGTATTGCCTGTTAAACCGTATGCCGTTTTGTATCAGTCTGGGATGAATCCTAATGAAATGTCTCTTGGTTTTATTTGGAAAGGGTTAAAACAATGGATTCAACCAGGCCAGCGTATTTACATTTCACAGGTACTTCAAAGTATTCAAGATTATACTAACTCTCATAGTGATAGTATGGAAAAATTTTATTTAAAAATGAAAAAATATAAACAAAAGTACAAACAAATTTCTAAAGGAAATTGTCTTGCTTTTCTGTCAACGAATACAAAAATAGTATTTGAGGAAATAGAACATTTAGAATGAACAAGCTTTTTCCACTGGACACTACTGTATCTTCTCTTTCATTATGTCAGCATTAAAAACAATAACCGTGTAATGCAATAACAACTACACTAACCGGGACTAACAGCCCGTCGCCGGTCTCATTGCTACATGCCTAAATGGAGGAAACAATGCAGACGTGGAGTGTGACTGAATTTAAGGCTCAGGTACTGGGAATTTTGGAACAGGTTGTTCAAACGGGCGAACCTGTGATCGTGACAAAACGAGGAAAGGCGATTGCGAAGGTGATACCATTACCCTATGGGACAGATGTTTCAGAAGATGTAACGGTTCAAGAGCCGGGTAAATTGAAGGGAACAGTCCTGGAGGAAGTTGATATTGTATCCCCTCTGGGAGCGGATATCTGGGATGCGGCACGAGATCAAGTGACGAATTGTGTCGTAAAGAATTAGAAAATTGTAAAAAGAATAATTTAGCTTGTCAGGGAGACACTGTGATGACACAGAAACAGAATGAGAAAGTCCAAAACATTGTCCGCGAGACTATTGAAGAACGTTTTTCATCAGACGAGTTTGTGTTCGATCCTATTGTAGTAGTGCCCATGGTCGATGAATTTGGTTCTGACGCCAGCGGCGAAACGTATCTTCGCATCATTATTGTCTTCGATGGTGACCAGAATCGGCTCGACTCCAGTTGGACATCCAGTTTCATCAGGCGCATTCGCCCTAAGTTGATTGAGGCGGGCATAGAAGAGTTCCCCAGCCCGTCATGGGTCGAGAAATCTGATTGGCAGCATGTGTATCGAAGGTGGCGGCGCCTGCATTTGGAGACGGATCTTGAAACCGCTTGATTTTATTGTGACGGCTCGGGATTTGGCAGGCGCGAACATCAAGGGTAGGACACGGGAGACGAACATTCGCAGGGCTGTCAGCACGACGTACTACGCGCTGTTCCACTGTCTCGCAACATCCAACGCCAATATGCTCGTTGGTGGTCCCGGTGCCTACCGCAGTCAATCGGCATGGCGTCAAGCATATCGGGCATTACAGCATGGGGCTGCGAGACAACGCTGCGAACGTCAGGGTATGATCATAAAATTTCCGGACGAAATTCAGGACTTCGCGGAACGATTTGTTGATATGCAGCAAAAACGTCACGAAGCGGATTACGACCCTGATGCAACCTTTTCCAAATCTGATGTTATTCAAGACATCACTGATGCTGAGGATGTTATCCGTTGTTTTAACAGTGTTCCCGCCCGAGACCGACGGGCCTTTGCAGTTTACGTGTTGTTACCTCTCAGAACTGATTGAAATCGTCCATACTAATTGTGACATCTGAAGCAAAAATGAAAAAGCACGCTCTAACGGAGTGTGCTTTAAATTTATGGACATTTGTTGATACCTTAAGAATTGAGTAGAGTCATGGAATTCCATTGGATATTTGCAGGTGTTCTCATCTTGTGTTTTATCTTGCTGTTTAAATTTTTGAGGAAGACGAGTAAAAGATGTTATGTCTGCCGTGAGAGCGTTTTGCCCCTTGATGCGCTTGAAGAGAGCAGGCGTGACGCTATTGTGAATATCCTTGAGCAAGAGGGTGTCAACTTAGATCAATTAGAAATTTGTCCCAAATGCAGCAGGGTTTACGATGAAGGATGGCTATCAAAAGATTGGGATATGAGCGACCGATATTGTGAATGTGGTGGTGTTCTCAAAACACCCTGGAGTATAGATCCGCCGATTCTCAAAACAATTGTGACAGGGCTACCACCTCAAATTGTCCAATCTCTGGTCAAAGAAACAAGCCGCGAGGATGTCGCCAAGCTCCTCGGTGGATATCAGGATATCCTCTATCGGCATGATAGGCTTCCAGAAGGCCACGCATTGCGCGTCTGTGAGCAATGTTTCAGGGTTTATATGTGGGTACAAAAAGGTGATGTGCGGCTATTCGAATGCGTATATCGGAATGTGAAAGAAGTGGAGTAACAATGGAACGATTATTGTCTTTTATTTTTTTGCTGATTATTGTGGTGGGTCCCATCTATCTGATCTTCTATATCCGCCAGAAAAATCGGCGATGCCGATACTGTTTGGTTGGGACAAAGAAGGTGCTGGGTCTGCCAGAACAGGAGGAGATTAATCGCCTCATAGAAAATGAAGAGATGCCGGGGACATCAGCCCATTATGAGTTGTGTCCAAAGTGCAAAAGGCTATACGATTGGAGATGGTTTGACGATGAACGCGTACACAGACGGGACGGAGATATGCGAGATAGACAGTGCGTTTGTGGGTTTGATTTGAGACCTCTGTGGGGTGTAAAACCGGAGATTTCCAAAGAGGCATTGCGCGCGATTCCTCCCGAAACGCTCAAAGCCCTATATGAAAAGTATGGAAAGTCGAGGTTGATCGAGAAACTCTACGATCAGCTTGACGATGATAATATCCTTTTTTTGTGTTCACAATGCAGAAGAATCTATATGTGGCAGGCTGTAGATGGCTATCAAGTGTTACAGTGCATTTCACAAAATCATTCAAAATACGATCCAGACCCGTTTGTAGATCGTTCTTGAGGTAAAGAGTTGCGGATATGAGTGAAGAAGTGAATCGTCCACAGGTACAAATTGAGTCTGAGAACAAGATCTCCACGCTCCGACGCCATTTGGAAAAGATGTTGCCGGAGTTTAAAGCGTTGCCGGGTGTTGTGGGCTTAAATTTGAATGGTGGCCTGTCACGGGGTTATGCAGATCATCTCTCAGAGATCGATGTAACCATCTATTTGACTTCAGAAGCTTTTGAGGACTGGCAATTGAGTAAGCCTCCGATTGCTGTTGGAATTACCAAATTAGCGGGGCAACTCTATGATATCAAGTATGTAGATTTTAATGCTGAAAGCGCGCGCGCTTGGGATGATACTGAGTTGTGGGATGCATCGTATGCGGAGATTCTGTTTGATCCTGAGGGTCTTCTCCATTCAGTTTTTTCTGAGAAAATGGCTGAGCGACCTGAGCCAGGTAAGGCGGAAAATTTGCTGATGAGTTGCTGGTGGTATTTCCGGCTTGCGGGCGATAGTTGGATTTATCGTGGGGATGTTCTACAAGGTCACCATGTGTTAAATCAGGCTGTGACGGCGTTGGTTCAGGCACTGTTTGTAGCCAATCGGGAGTATATTCCACATGAGAAGTGGTTGTTGCATTTGAGCCGCAGTCTTGGGTGGACGCCAGAGAATTGGGAGGAGCGCTTACAGGCTGCGATGAATACGGGAGATTTGACGATCGAGAGTTTGAAGTCCCGGCAAGTTGTTATCGCGAGCCTGTGGCGGGAAATAGACAGGTATGTCATTGAAAAGTATTATCCATATCTGCCTGTTCATATGATGCAAAAGACGAGTTATGAGAGGTTAAAATTACTGGCGAAAGAGGGATCTATATCGAAAGACGAATGGCAGATGAGAACGGGTTCTGGCATTCCTGGTGGAGATCCGTTTTATCCAATTTTTAAATTTGAGGACGATGAGCTGATTTTTGATCCTCAGGCGTTTCTCGCAATTGATGAGGACGCTATGTATGATTGGCACTATGAAGTTCTGTTGGCTGTGAAAGAGAATCTTCAGGAGGGGTAGTACGGGGAAGGGGAGAGTATGTCTCCCCTTCCCTGTACGGGGAGAGACCGGGGGAGGGTTAGCTATAGTGAATTTACAGATTTGTAAACGTCGAGTATTGGTACCTGTTTTTCGCGTGCAATACGGGCGCAGTCGTCGTATTCGGGGGTGATGCGCTGTTTGCCGCCGATGTCGGCGATTTTGACGCGGATGGGTCCATAAGGGGTTTGGACGGTGTCTGTGCGGCGTTCGAGGATGTGGCGTTGAACGGGCAGGCGGCGGATGCCGAGGGTGGTGGTTTCTGAAAAGATGAGTTCGGTGAGTTCGGTTTCTTTGTTGGGGTCGGCCAGGACAGTGAGTTGAATGCCTGGGCGGCCTTTTTTCATGATGACGGGGGTGAGGAAGGCGTCGCGCGCACCGGCTTCGAGCAGGCGGTCGATGAGGTAGCCGTAAATTTCTGGGGTCATGTCGTCGATATTTGTTTCGAGCAGGACGGGTAAATCTGTCCGGGGATCTGCGACGAGTTCGCCGATTTCAACGCGGAGGAGGTTGGGGACCTGTTCGACATCGCGCGTGCCAGCGCCATAACCCGTGCTTTCTGTGCGGAGCTGAATTGTTTCACCAATATTAGAGGCGAGTGCCGTGAGGAGGGCCGCACCAGTGGGGGTGACGAGTTCATACGGGATATCTGTGCGTTCGGATGGAAAGCCTTTTGTCATTTCTACGACTGCGGGAACCGGGACGGGCATTGCCCCGTGTGCGCCCCGCGTGTGGCCCGAGCCAAATCGGAATTTGGAGGCGTAGATGGCTTCGATTCCGAGGATTTCGAGGCCGACGATAGCG
>JAPOXY010000172.1 GCA_026706845.1 Gemmatimonadota bacterium | reverse complement strand
GTCCGTGGGATGACGGAGGTGGTGCAGGACGGGATTGATCATCGCAAAGCGCTGATCGCCGGTGTCGCCTTCTGGGTTGGCGTCGGCTGCCAGAACGATCTCTTATTCCCCGAGCTTCTCGCGGAGTTCGGGGGCGGTCTGCTGGGGAACGGCATAACGGCCGGGGGAATCATGGCGATTCTCATGACCTTGTTTCTGGAAGTGACGGCGCCCCGCCGCAGCCGAATCGAAGTGGAGCTCGATCTGTCCGTGTTGCCGAAGATCAGGGCGTTCCTCAATGCGTTCGCATCCCGCAACGGCTGGGGGGCGAAGATGGTCGATCGTCTCGACGCAGCCAGCGAGGAGACGTTGCTGACGCTGATCGGGCAGGACGAGGGCCAGGAGAAACGCGAGCAGCGGCGCCTTCTTGTGAAGGCACACAAGGAGAGCGGCGATGCTGTCCTCGAGTTCATTGCCGCGGTGGGCGAGGAGAATGTTCAGGACCGGATCGGATTGCTGGCGGACCGGCCCGATGACGTGCTGATGGAGCGGGAAGTCTCGCTACGGCTGTTGCGGCACATCGCGTCCTCTGTTCGCCACCAGCAATTCCACGACACGGATATCGTGACCGTCCAGGTAGAAGTTCCGGAGACGGACGATGGGAACCGTTAAATAGGCAGGAAGCATTTGAAACATGAAGAAGCGTTCGAGCGGGCCTGGACCGACCCAGGCAACACCCGAATCGAGCTGTCTCCGGTTGACATCAACCTGGTGCTCGCCCGGTATTACCGCACGAATAAACCGCTCGAGTTTACCCGGACCATGTTGTGGGATATGGAGGTGAAAAAGGCGTTTCGGCCCGATCTCTATATTCCTTCTGTTGTAACGGCGGGCAGCTCCCACTATTGGCGCCAGCAAGCGGCGGCCGACGGGGTCGAATCCTTCGTGCGATGCTCGCGGCAGCGCCTCTGGCTCAAGCCGTCAGAGCACGGGTTGGTCCTCGAACAGGTCCTCCTTAACCCTGCGCGGCAGAGTGCCACTTTCATCGGGGCAGCGGAACTCCTCGACAAGGACGGAAACTTGCTTCGAGCAGGCGAAGGACAGCCTCTCTTTCACGTTGAGCATTCTGTCGATGGTGACGAATTGCGACCTCTGAACCTGTGGCGCATCGTTTACCTCACGGACAGACCCGAGCAGAAACTGATCGAGCGGTTCACGCTTGCGAAGGATGTATGGCTGCGTGAGTTCGTCGAAATCTACATCCGACAGGACTTGAAGATCGAGTTGACCCGGAGGAATGTCTGATGAGAGAACCATCCACCGAGAAACCTGCAGGGGAGCCGCTCTGATGAAGATCCAGGACATCCGGCATGTGGGGTTGCTGTCACCGGTGATCGCGACCCATGCCAGGTTCTACCTCGAGGTCTGGGGACTCCAATCGGCCGGAGAAGACCGGCACGCACGATATCTCCGCGGAGCGTTGACCGAGCATCACATTCTCAGCCTGCATCAAGCGGAACGGTGCGGGCTCCACCACTTAGCCTTCAGGGTTGACGGACGCGAGGCAGTTGACGCGGCGGCAACCGAACTCGAGCGCCGGGGAATTACTCTGCTGGCGCATCCGGACGACCTGGACGAACCCGGCGGCGGATACGGGCTGCGGTTTCTCGACCCCGAAAACCGCTGCATCGAGCTATCGACCGGCGTGGCCGAACACCCGAACGGCTGGTCTGCCAGGAAAGTCGGCCCCCGCCAGCTATGCCACGTGGGTCTCAACACTCGGTGGTTCGAGCAAACCGTGGCGTTCTACACCGAAATTCTCGGGTTTCGGATCTCGGACTGGATTGAGAACCAGATGGTCTTCCTGCGATGCGACCGGAGACATCACGTCATTGTCTTCAATCGTGCAGATTACGCATCGGTCAACCATGTTGCGTACGTGATGGCTAACGTAGATGACGTGATGAAAGGGGTCTCCAACCTGCGTGCCCAGGGGCAGGAACCCGACTGGGGACCGGGACGCCACGGCCCGGGCAACAACATCTTCTGCTACTACAAGGATCCGGCTGGATACGTGAACGAGTTTTCCAGCGACATAGAATACATCGAAGACGACGCAACGCACAAACCTGTGGTGTGGAGACGGGTGCCGGAAACTGCGGACCTCTGGGGTACGGCCGGACCGCCCAGCTCCGAGGTTCGGAAGGCAATGGCCGGCGACCCTGATCCAGGCTGGGCTGTGAAGGGCATCAACGCGGATTGATAGGGAGGATGTTTGTGCGCGACTTCGTAGATGCATGGGGCAAGGTGATGAATCTCGATTGCTTCGACCTGGCGTAATTTCGGCGGGTGCTCGTAACAGCGGTCAGGAAACACCATGATAGAGGGGGCGCTATTATTGCGCCCCCTTTTGAGTAATGGTTAGTTCCTCCAGCGCTTCAGATGTCGCCTTCCTGGTCTGCCAACCAGGTGGATTTGATGATCCGCCACTCCTCATCGGTCATCGTGCGCCGCCAATACGGCGAGATCGAGGCCTTTTTCTTGTCGATTTCATCCAGGTCGAACGGCACCGTGTAGGGCGCTCCAAGAGAGATGAACTGAGCGTTGATGTACTGAATAGGGGCACTCGATACCTCAGCCTCTTTTTTGCACTTTGCATTTTGTACATAACCATCTATTTTGCAGCCGCGAGCCATCGGGAAGATATTTCGGCGGATATCATCGGTCAATCGGTTCGTCGCCGGAGACCAGATTAACGAGATCACCCGGCCGAAGGGTCAGATCCGGGGAGATATGGAGCGCATTCCCGATCGGGTCAGGATCTGCCTCGGTGTAGGGGAAGCCGATGGCCGGCAGATCGGGATGTTTCGCCCTGAACCAGACCGGGTCCCCAGATAGATCCTGCGAGAGCGACCAATGGGAAAGGGACTCCGCGAAGGCGGCGAAACTCCCATCCGGACCCGGTTCCTGAACATCTACGAGGACGATACAGTCAAGGGGATGATCACCGCGCTGTAATGACTCCCCTCCGTAGAGTCGAAGGTGCAGCCTCAATTCGGTGTCCTCGCCATAGGCCAGATGTGCGTGACCTTGCCGGGCGTCGCCGTCCTGAGTTAGAAGTAGGGGTACAATCCCATAGTACAGATCGCCGTAGGAGATGGCGACCGACTGGCCCGGCTGGAGTTGTATGTCTCTGCCCCCCCAGTCCACGTTGCCGATGCGCACTTCCTGGATGGTGTCTCGCAGGCCGAACAATACGCGGGGTTCGCAGTAGAATGTCGGGTCGTTCAGGAATCGCTCTTCCTCGTCTTCCGGTCTTTCATAGTGGAGGCGACCTATGACGCGAGCGCCCTCCTGACGAGACGTGAATGTCGCACACGGCATATGCAGGAACGATTCATCCGGGATGAGGGGGACGCTGGCGCGCTCCTCGGCCTTGTTGCGGACGAGCAGGATGTAGGATGGTGGGGAGTGACCGCCCACGGTTTGCAGACACTGGGAGGCCAGGCTCCAGTCGGGGGTCAGGAAGTGTGTTCGTCGCGAGCCGAGTGAGATACTGCGGTCGTGGATTTCGCTGGTGCCTGACTTTTCCCGAGCGAGGATGCGGACGGCATCGGAAGGCACGTAATCGAACACAGTGTGTCTGATAAAGATCTCATTATTCAAAGTTCCCGCGTAGATGTTGCCCGCGTCGGGTGGACGCGGGGTGCCGAATTTGATGTGACCGTAAAACGCCGAGGACGTGCTCGCGCCGTGCAGCGCGTCATTCTGATACGCTCGGGAAGGCGCCCCTGCCAGAAATCCGTTGGGTAGCATATTGAGCGCAAGCTGGTAGGTGATGAGATCCATCGTCCGTTTCAGCTGATCGCGGAACTGGCTGTCTCGCGCGTAGTTCCATGCCGCTTCTAGGCCGTGGAGGGTAACCGGGGTATATCCCGGGCTGTTGAATTCGTGGAACCCGTCCGCCGAAGTGCCTCTGACCCAGACATCGAAGGCTTCGGCTGCCTCGGCTTCGATTGAGGCATCGTCGAGGACGCGAGAGAGGGCGACCCGGCCGCCAATATTCAAGGAATAGATGTTGGAGTACTGCCATCTGGCGGTGTGGTTACGGATGCCCTCTACGACATTCGGAAATGCGGCCTCCATTGCGTTCTTTGTCTCGGATGTCAGCTTGTCTTGGAAGTCGAGATAGGCGTAAACGAGCGGAATGGTGATAAAGGAAACCGCGTTTCGGTCCTTGACGCGGTCCCAGTGCGTCATCCAGAAGAAATTGCCGAAGGTCTCAGAGCCCGGTTCGAGATCCTGGCCCTCGAGCACGCTGTGGATGATGCGATTGGCCTCACCGGCGTCATCCGTGCCGTATGTCCGGTCGTCTGATAAAAGAAGCAGAACGGCGTACCAAATCGAAGCCGTACGCGTGTGTCCTGTGAAGCGGGGAAAGAACGGATCGAAGTTCCGAAGAAGTGCGACGTCCGGATCGTAGTTTCGGTCGTCGTTCCTGCGGAACCGGTCGCGCAGGAACGCAACACGGTCGCGTTGTTCGCGAAGAATGGGGTCGATGTTCATCGGAGGCTCCTTATGAGAAATTGCGTCGTATATCCTATTTAGTTCATTCCACAAATAGAAGAATACCATGTATCAACGCATTACGACTTTTGCCATCGTCGCCATCGCGCTGATATTGGCCGCATTGTTCATCACAGGTGAGACGGTATCTTCAACTACTGCAGCGTGTCCTGGAGATTTTGACGGCAATAGACGCGTTAATATAGCCGATTTTCTGGCTTTTGTAGTGGTCTTTGGCACCAGTTCTGCGGATACGAATTACAATGCACAGATGGATTTTGACAGTAGTGGGCGTGTTGATATAACCGATTTTCTGGCTTTTGTAGAGGTCTTTGGTACAGAGTGCGGTGGTGGTGATACAAATACAGCGGGTTTGTTTACACAAACACTTTTCCATGGTGGTGTAACAAGAGAATATATTATATATGTGCCTGAGGCTTATGATGGAACTTCAAGAGTTCCACTGATGCTTAATTTTCACGGATATGGTGGGTTTGCAAACCAGTACTTAAAATATGCAGATATGCGGCCTCTGGCAGATATAGAAAATTTTATTCTGGCTTATCCTCAAGGTACATTGCTGGGGGGAGATCCGCACTGGAATTCTGGTTTAGAATCAGATGATAATAAAAGTGATGCGGATGACTTTGGCTTTGTGGAAGCGTTAATTGATGAAATTTGTTCCAGGTATAATATTGATGTAGCAAGGGTATATTCCTGTGGTTACTCAAATGGCGCTTTTTTTTCTTATGCACTTGCTTGCTATCACAGTGATAAAATAGCGGCTATAGGTTCTGTTGCTGGAACAATGATGGAGGAAACATATAACAACTGTAGCCCCTCACACCCTACGGCTATGATAAATATTCACGGTACATCGGACTATGTTGTCCCTTATGGCGGGGGAAGTGCAGGGTTATTATCAATTGATGAGGTGCTTGCTTATTGGATAGGGTTTAATAACGCCAGTAATACTCCGATCGTAAATCGTATGAATGAGAGTGGCGTAATAATAGAACGTTATTCATATACAGATGGAGACAACAATACTTCTGTAGAGCATTACAAGGTTATCGGTGGAGGGCATGTCTGGTTTGATATTAGCTACGATGGCTCTAATACCAGTCGTTTAATCTGGAATTTTGTGTCGAGATATGATATTAATGGAGTGACACGATGAGTGAACAACAACTTTTTCAGGAACGAGTGGTCAAGGTCGAGCGACCAGAGCACCACTTTGTGCTTTTGATTGCAACCGACGGCGCTATGCTTGGATTGGAGGATGGGGGTGATCTCGCATTGTTTGACGAGGCGGATGACCGCGTGATCTGGGACCGCACGGCAGATGGTGTGAGGCATGTGGCGTCTGGAAAGAAACTCGCTGTAGAAATAGATGGCACAACCTGCGTGTTGCCGGTTGGCGAGGAGGAGGTGATATTCACGGTCAGCCATGGCCCGGAGAAGCTGCCGTCTGAATATCTCGAGCATCTGCAGCGCGAAGGCTGGGTGTGTCTGACCTGTATTCTGCCACCAGAAATCGTGGAGAGTCTGGAGCGCGTCGCCGGTACAGATCGTTACGAACATTTGGAGGTGAACAACGAGATACCCAAGGTCTGTCAGAGTGTCGCTGTTGGCCGGGCGATCACGGAGCCTATCTCCATCTGGCTGGCCAGGCAGTATATGCAGGCCCGGGATTTACATCTGGGGCATCCGCCGGGCTTTAGAGTGCTGGACCCGGACGATGGCAAAAGCAAACTTGGCGGTTGGCATTCTGATTTTCCCTATACGGCGTCAACCGGTGGGGACGAGATTGCCTACCGCAAAGAACCCGTCAAGGCCATGCAGCGCAATGTTTGTGTTTCTGACTTCACCAGGATTCGCGGTGCGACAGCATTCAAACTGGGTTCGCATCTATCAGACACACCGCCACCGCCTGAGTGGAACGATACGCAAGAGGGGCGTGTGCCCTATAGCGGTCCTGAAGCGGATGTGGTGGAAGCGCCTGGCGGTAGCATCATTCTATACGATGCCAGAATGTGGCATCGGGCGGGTATCAACCGCAGCCAGCAGAAGCGGGCCGCAATGCTGCAATCGTTCCAGGTGCCAGGTGTGATGCCCAAGACGGATACCCGAAACGCCTATAAGCTCCTCGTGGAGAGTCCTGTCTATAACGAACTGAATGCGAGGGAAAAGCGGGAAATAACGGATCTTTTAACCAACCAGCCAGCAATCGCTGGCTCATAACCTGAGGACACACATTATGCAAGTGGGAATTATGTCAGGGCAAATTGCTCGGCCGACCCTGGAGGAAACGCTCGACGCCATACTCGGGCACGACATCAGGCATCTTCAATTCAATTTGGGATCTCTGAATGTGGAGGGTTCGCTATCTGATAAACTCGCAAAGGCACCCGTGGTTCGGGCGGAGATCGAAAAGCGCGGCATGGTCATCGCTGCCCTGGCTGGCACGGTCAATATGGTTCATCCCGATGAAGAAAAACGTCAGGAAGCTATCGAGCATCTCAAATTGCTTATTCCGGCGTGTGACCCGATGGGGACCTCGGTGATTGCCACCTGTACCGGATCGCGCGATTCAGAGAGCATGTGGCACTGGCACCCGGATAACGAAACAGAAGAAGCCTGGCAGGTGCTACGCAATACCCTGGAACAGGTACTGCCGGTTGCCGAAGCGGCTGGCGTGATCCTTGCGTTTGAACCAGAGATAAACAACGTTGCCAGCACAGTGCATAAGAGTCGGCAACTGATTGATGAAATGGGTTCACCCAACCTGAAAGTCGTGATGGATGCCGCCAACATTTTTGGCAAAGATGACCTGCCTCGCATGAGAGAGGTATTAGACGAGGCTTTCGAGCTTTTGGGCGACCACATTGCCATGGCCCATGGCAAAGATCTGGATCGCGGTGGCGATGCCGGACATCTCGCCGCTGGTACCGGCAAGCTCGATTACGCCCATTATGTGTCGTTGCTCTGTGGACTTCCCTTCGACGTGTCGGTCATTCTGCATGGTCTTTCCGAAGATCAGGTGGATGAAAGTGTTGCGATGCTCCGGCGTCACGCTGCAGCACACCAGTAAGGAATTGACGATATGAAAGCTAAAGTCGCCATTCTGGGTTGTGGAAGGGCGTCACAAAAATGGCACCTGCCGACAATGCACACGCTCGCCAAACACGGCGAACTCGATTTTGTCGCGCTCTGTGACATGGATAAATCGTTAGCGAAACAGACCGGAGAATCCTATGGTGTTCCGTGGTACACCGGTGTCGAGGAGATGCTGGAAAAACACCCGGACATCATGGCTGTAGATGTCATCACCGGCGACCCCCTACACCATGTGCTTGCCAGGTTGATCGCAGAGCACGGCAAACACGTCATGGTGGAAAAGCCGATGGCGCTGACCTTGCCCTGTTGTGACATTATTATTGATGCTTGTCGTCGTAATGGCGTGCATTTTGAGGTGGCAGAAAATTACTTTCGCATGCCGAAGCAGCGGATGATCATTAAGCTCATTGAAGAGGGGATTCTGGGCGATATCGTTCGCGTGTATTTCGTTGAGCCAAAGCGGCAGGATCCGTTTGAGCCGACTGTTACGCACAGCGGTTTGAGCCGACCCATCTCTGGCTTTGGTCGCACTTCTGGCATGTGCATGGATATGGGGGCACATCGGTTGTCTCAGTTGCGGTTGTACGCCCAAAGTGAGCCTCAACAGATTACCGCAACGGTGAGAAAGTACCGGTCGGATCCCATGAGTATCCATGAAGACTGGGCGCATGCAATGATTGATTTTGCAAGCGGCGCAGTGGGTATTTATGAGACATCACGCCTTGGTGAGGCACAGAAATACTGCCAGATTATCGGCACCCTTGGCGGTATTCTCGATACCGACTATTTTGGTCCCGAGATCCCCCTGCGTTTGCGCATCGGCGAGGAGATGCAGGATATTCCTGTCGAGACTGTACGTCGCAAAATCGACGGGGTGGATGTGCTGCAGCGGATCGTCGTGCATACGAATCCCGAAGTCGTCTATGAGAATCCGTTTCGGGACTATGCCATTGACGATTGGTGTGTCGGTCATGCCTCCGAGATCATGAGCATCGCGAATGCAGCGCTCAACGACGAGCCTCCCGAATACGGTCTCGGCGGTCGCAAGGATGTGGAGATGGCCATGGCGATTTACGAATCGTCGCTCAACGGCATGGCTCCGGTTAAGTTGCCCCTTGAGGACGTGACCTCCTACGAACAGATGGTGCACGAGGATTACCTCGAAAAGTTTGGCCGTCCCATTTTATGAGACAACCTTTAGAAAAACCGGGAGAGGGAAACAAACATGCAGGAAGGCAATAGGCAGGAAATGGACGCGCTTTGGGGCGAAGATGTCATTGCACTGCGCGCTGAAAATGCAGAACGGGGGCAACTCTTTAATGATGGCAATTACGCGATGTTTATCCACTGGGGTCCATATGCTCAACTTGCCAACAAAGTCGATGGCAAAACGTACTACGGCATTGGCGAATGGATCATGAACCCGCGCATGGCCAATATTCCGGTCGAGGAATATATGGAAATGGCGAAAACCTTTAACCCCGTCAATTTTGATGCAACAGAAATAGCACAACTGGCCAAAGACGCGGGCATGAAATACATCATTATTACCAGCAAGCACCACGATGGTTTTGCTATGTATCGCTCAGCCTGCAACGACTTTAATATTGGTGCAGTTACCCAATTTAATCGCGACCCCATGAAAGAACTCGCCGGGGCCTGCAAAAAACTCGGTCTCGGATTTGGATTCTACTACTCTCACAATCAGGACTGGACTTTTCCAGGTGGTGCAAACGGTCCAGACACAGATGCCGATGGCAACCCGGCCACCTTCGACGATTATTTTGTCAAAAAATGCCTGCCACAGGTCGAAGAAATCACCAGCCAGTACGGCCCCATCGAACTCATCTGGTTTGACACACCCGGACAGATGCCCAAAAAGTACATTGAGCAACTCATCGAAGTCGTGCGCAAAAATCAACCCAATGCGCTCGTTTCAGGCCGCGCCGGGCACGGGCTGGGTGACTACAAGACGCTGGGTGATATGGATGTGCCATCCACCAACGTTGAAGGTATGTGGGAAAGCGTCGATACTACCAACGACTCCTGGGCTTTTGCCTGGTACGATGAGTACTGGAAAACACCCAGAGAAATTCTTCGCCGCCTGATCTCCTGTGTTGCCAGAGGTGGCACTTACATGCTCAACATAGGTCCCCGCGGTGACGGTTCAATACCCGAAAGAGCTGCCCGCACTTTACGTGCTGCTGGCGAGTGGATCAAGCGCTATCCCCAGGTCGTCTATGGTACCGATGCATCACCCTGGCAACATGCCCTGCCCTGGGGAGATGTGACGGTAAAAGACAACACGCTCTTTCTCAGCATTTTCAGCTGGCCTGCCTCTGGCACACTTTATCTGCCAGGCCTCAAAACAGAAATCGAATCTGCATCCCTCCTCGATGGCGATCAATCTACACCTGTCAGTTTTGATAAAAAACACGGCTGGACCTGCTTTGAGCTATCGCCGCAGGCACCCGAAAACCTGGTTTCAGTCCTTGAAGTCAAACTCAAAGGCACGCCGAAAGCCGATTCGACCTGGGCAATTGATCCCGAAATAGAGACCGAAATTCTTTCAGAAGCTGCGACCGTTGAAAATGCCACATTGGCAAATCAACGCTGGATGGAAAAATTTGGAGAATGGAAACACGTCAGCCGTGTCCATAAATGGACGCCTGAAGGCAAAGCGACCTGGACGGTCAACGTTCTTGCGCCTGGAGACTACATCGTGGATCTCACCTATTCGGGTGAAGGGCGTCTCGTCTGGGGGGTTACTATTGAAAATGGTGAACACATTCAAAATCAGCAAAATTCATCTCATAACTACCAGCGTTTTCCCATTGGCTGGATTAACTTTTCCGGGCCGGGTACTTACAAAATCAGCGTTTCCTGTCTCGAAGGCGCTTTGAGCAAAGCCAGTCTGAAATCGATTCACTTCACTCCTGTTCACAGTATTCTCTAAATCCATTGCAGGAGATACAGATGACACAGGACTTCACAGAACAAAACAGATCTTTAACGCTCGGCAAAGGTATCAATACCGATTTTACCGCAACCGAAGTAAATAAAGTTTCCTATGATAAAGGCTTTTATATTGCGTTCAAAGAAGCCGGATTTGATTCCGTCCGTTTCTTTATTAAACAGGGCTGGAATCCGGAATTCTATAAACCGGCAGTTGACGATGCGTTGGAACTCGGCTTAAAAGTCGTCCTTGTTCCTTTTTCAATGTATTGTTGGGGAAAAGAAAGCCTTGTACAGTGGTGGGGTGAAGTTGCGGAATATTATGGAGACTATCCTGCTGAGTTGATTTTTGAAGCGTTTAACGAACCCAAAATGGCAGGACACCCCGATGGAAAAGAAGCTGAAACCATGGCATGGTATTCGGCGTGTATCCAGGAAATTCGCCGGTCAAATCCAACGAGATTGATAGCCGTTGGTGGGCCGCATTTTAATGGTGTGCAGTTGCTCACGAAATATGTAACACCGGAGTATCTTTCATATACACTCGAAGACGGAACCGGTTTTGCCGATGATCCCAATATTTGGGGCGTTTTTCATTGTTATCACCCCAAACCTTTTACCCACGGTGCAATAGACCAGGATATCAACAAAGATCATCCAGGCTGGCGAGAAACCATACTTGCAGATTTGGAAGAAGCAGACGCGTGGTCAAAAAAACACAACAAAAAGGTCTATCTCAGTGAATGGGGCGCACGTCTTAATCATGAAATAAGGCATGTTGAAGAATACACGGGCTTTATGGTACCTGAGCTTGCCAAAAGAAGTATTGAATGGTCGTACTACTGTGGTGTATTCAATAATGCCTGGCCCTACGGACTGTATAATTCAGAATGGGGATTTGCAGGTGTTGAAGGTCTGGTAAAAAACCTGACCGGAAAAGAACCGCCAGCAGAAGTCCCGCCTACCAATCAGATCGTCAATTCGGACTTTCAGCTCGATTTGTCAGACTGGAATTCATCCGAATATGCCATTATGGGGACTGCTGACGGACAAGGTGTAGATGGAACACGGGCCATCAGAGTGCATGTGCCTTTTACCTTTGACCCCGACGTGGGGCGCGGGGTTATACCGTCGCTCTATCAGCAATACGAGCCGGACTGGAAGTTTCGCGTAAGGGGAAAGGTGCAGGCAAATAAGTACACCATCCAGCTCCGGGAAGGCAGCATATACCAGATCTCGTTTTGCGCGAGATGCGAAGTCGGTACTGCGCGGTTGCACATTCAGCTTGGTCACGCTCCCGAAAATGACCCCGTCATCTGGACCTCTGAAGAAATAACTGTAGATAGCAAACTGAAAAAATACGAACTCGAGTACGAACATGCCGTCCAATCGGTCAGAAACGTCCGCTTCTCTTTTATCTTCATCGACCGTCATTCAGAGATCATTCTCGACCAGATTGAACTGCGCGGCCGAAGACCTGAATAAGCAGAGGAGGCGGTCTTTATGTCAACTTTAGAAAAAACCAATATCGTTTTTATTCTCGCCGATGACATGGCTGTTTGGGCGGCGGGTTGTTATGGCAATGCAGAAATTCGAACGCCAAACCTCGACCGCATGGCGGCAACAGGCGTGCGGTTTGAGAATTTCTTTGTGACGATTCCGGTGTGTTCGGCCAGCCGGGCTTCTTTTTTGACCGGACGGATTCCGTCTCAGCACGGCGTTCACGATTTTATTGCGGGTCAGGTCAATTTTGGGACTACAGGACTGAGTTTTCTCGACGATGAAGTTTGTTACACAAATATTTTGGCTGACAATGGGTGGGCATGTGGTCTGTCGGGCAAATGGCATTTGGGCAATTCGTCTCTTCCGCAATGTGGATTTTCTCACTGGTTTGCGCATCCGGGTGGGGCGGGCGTTTATAATGATCAGGGAATGATACGCGATGGTGTGACAGAGGTTGTGCCCGGTTATGTGACGCATGTGATTACGGATGATGCGCTTGAATATATCGATGCTCACGCAGAAGATGAAAATCCATTTTATCTGAGTGTTCATTATACTGCGCCACACGCGCCGTGGATCGGTCATCCTCAGGATATTGTGGATTCTTATGATGACTGTGCGTTTGAGACGTGCCCACAGGAACCGCTCCATCCCTGGGCAAAGGTGCCTGAGGATGATGCAGATCTGCCAGCCCGGTCAATGAGAGGGCTGAGCAATAACCTGGGGCAGCGCGAAAGTTTGAAGGGATATTTTGCGGCGGTGACTGCGATGGATCTGGATGTGGGGCGGATTTTGGACAAGCTGGAAGAAAAGGGTTTGCGCGAAAATACGCTTGTGGTGTTTACTTCTGACAATGGGTATTCGTGCGGGCAACATGGGTTTTGGGGTAAGGGCAATGGAACTAATCCGGTGAATATGTATGAGAATTCGATTAAAGTGCCTTTTTTAGCTACGCACCCGGGTGTGATTCCAGAAGGCACGGTGCAATCGGCGCTGGCTTCGGCTTATGATATTTTGCCCACGTTTTTGGACTATGTTGATCTTCCGATTCCCGATACGAATTTGCCAGGACAATCGCTGGTCCCCGTGTTGAAAAATGAGTGTGCAAAAGGTCGTGACAGTGTTGTCATTTATGATGAGTATGGTTATTGCAGGATAATCCGGACCGCCGAGTGGAAATACATCCATCGTTATCCAGATGGACCGAATGAGCTTTACGATGTTGTGAATGACCCCGATGATCGCAACAATTTAATTGATGACCCGGCACAGGCTGATCGCGTGAAAGATCTCAAAGGAGAGATGGAAACGTGGTTTAAGAAATACGCGATTCCAGATGTCGATGGCCGCATATACAATGTGAAGGGTTCTGGTCAGTTGCGGCCTGTGGGTAGAAAATGGGAAGATGGAAAAGAACCTTTTGTGTAATCAGGATACCAGTGGGAAATGAGTGAGATTGAGTTCAGGCGAGCGATGGTGGGGGATGTGGAGGAGGTCCTTCGCGTAATGGCGCAGGCGTTTGGGAGGACGCCGGGATCGGAGAAGTACGAGCGCGACAAGGAGAGAATTACGAGGGAGACTGACGCGCATTGGGTGCTTGTGCGAGAGGGGGAGATCGTTGGGGCGGCGCATGTTCGGCGGGAGGAGATTCAGGTGGGGCAGGCGGTCGTGGCCAAGGCAGATGTCGGGGAGGTGTGTATCGCGCCGAGTTGTCAGGGGGAGGGGCTTGGGACGGCGTTGATGAAGATGGTGGTGGGGCAGTTGCGGGCGGACGGGTATCCCCTGTCGCGGTTGGGTGGGTATCGGCGGTTCTACGAGCGGTTCGGGTGGGTGCCGTTTCCGCGGGGCTACATCGACTTCGCGCTGCGGGGATTGACGTCGCGGGGCGGGTTCACCGATCCGGTGAGCTATCTGGATCGGCCGGAGGAGGATGCGCGGATCCGGGCGTACGATGGATGTCGGGATGCGGCGGCGTGCGAGGCGCTTTACGCGGTGTTCAATGCGGGGCGAACGGGGGCTGAGCCATCGCGGTCGTTCGGGGCGGGCGCCGGGAACCCGTGGCGGGTGGTATATGAGGTGGGCGGAGCGGTCCGGGCCTATGTTTTCGCGTCACAGAACGCGCCGCCTTATACGCGGTTTTCGTCGGCGGTGTCGATCTCCGACGGGGCGTGCGATCCGGGTGATACGCGACCGCTTGGCGCAACGCTGCGATACGTTCTGCGTCAGGCGGCGATCGCGGGGGCGGAATCGGTCAGGGCGCGGCTGCCGCTGGACCCGTCGCTCTACGATCTGTATCGGGATTCGAGCTGTGGGTTCGTGCCGTCGCTCTGGCAGTCGTCGGAAGGCGGGAACATGCTGCAGGTGCTGAGTCTGAGGGGACTGCTTGAGGCGATTGCGCCGGAACTGACGGAGCGGCTGCGGATGGCGAAACAGGCGACGGGGGAGGTCAGTCTTCGCGTGCGGGGAGAGACGGTTGGATTGGCGTGGGATGGGGAGCGGTTGACGGTGGGAGAAGGGAAAGGGGATTGGGTGGAGATCGGGCAGGATGGGGTGATGAAGATGGTGCTGGGGTTGGTGCCGGTGGAGCAGGTCGTGGTAGGAGAGAGGGAGGATGTGGCTATGCTGAGGGCGGCGTTTCCGGTGCAGGGGACGGCGACGGGGGTTTGGGGGTGATGGACTACGCGAGATGAATAAAATATGGAGGCAAAAGATCAGTATGTCATCAAACATCCACTTTGCTATGGGCGGCGCCATTTTCGGAGCCTTCACGACTGAATCCGCGGAGTTGATTGCCAGGCACGGTCTGCCGGGCGTCGAACCTTACCGCAGTGGCCTGATCGCCTGGCTCGACGACCCGCAAGCTCTGAAGGCCATCCTCGACGAACACGGTATTCGGCTCATTACCGCCTCAAACGGCGGGCCCGGTCAGTCGATGGCGTTTATCGATCGGTCAAAGCGTGGTGAAACAATCGCCGACCATGTCGCTTTCTGTCGCGATTTCCTGAAGGTCTTCGGCTGCACGCACTTCAAGATCAACATGGGGAGCCGTCCGCAAAACGGAACAACTGCGGATGACATCAAAGCGATCTCAGAGACTGTGTCAGAACTCGGCAAGCGAACGCTTGATATGGGTGTGACGATCGCGCCACACCCGCATATCTGGGGGCCGATTGAGCGGCCGGAGGAAGTTCGCGCCCTTCTCGATCAGACCGACCCGGATATCGTGTCCTGGATTCCCGATACCGCACAGCTCAACCTGGGAGGAGGCGATCCCGTTCAGCTCATCGACGATTATTACGACCGACTGGCCGCCGTCCATTGGAAGGATTCGAAGGCGTCGTATCGCGGTTATACTGGCCCGACACCGACGAAGGAGATGCACGCGGAGGAAATACTGTACAAAGATCTGGGGTCCGGCGGCGTCGATCACCCTGCGATTTGGGCCATGCTGAATGAGCGAGGCTACGATGGATGGATTACGCTCGATCTCGATCCCCCGCGTCCAAATGAAGGCGAAGGTTCAGTTGATGACAAAATGGGGATCAACTGCAGGTATCTGATGGAAACATTGAAAGTTTCCCGCCTTTAGTGCGCTAACTCCGACTGAACTCCCTCCGCTTCTGCCCCCGATCAATCAGGACGAAATAGAACTTCTCTGCTGGATGGGTATTGAATCCGAAGGTTGAGTCCCTCGCTACAGGTACATCAACCGGGCAAAAAATAGGTGTATTCCAAAGGTAAATCCCTTTCGGCGGCTCAGGAAGCGATTTTTGTTATTAAGGATGGTGATGTAAAGTAAGGAGACAAAAGCATGAACGAAAAATCAGAATGTCGTGCGGGCGGCAGGTACTTCATTGATTGATCAGCTATTAGATGCCTGCCGAAAGCCAATGCCCGCGTCAAGGTACGCCTGACCACATGGTTGGTCGATCAGCGGCGATTGGGTAACGAATGTCCGGAAATATTCGAGCAAACGATCACGGATGCGGAACAGCAACGGGATTTGTCCGTCCACGACCGCGCGGACCGACTTCTCCAGTATATTGGAGATCAAACTGTAGAGATCGGTAAATATTTTAGCTTTTTATCCGCAGATATGTCCAACACAGCGATAGCAGCTTGGTCGGAATCCGTCCACGAGCATGAGGTGGACTATCTATTAGACTATTTGTGTGAGCAGTGTTGGATAAAAAGAAGACATCCAACTTTTCCAAATGAATACACCCTAACGGTCGAGGGATACGCTCGACTTGAAGAACTTGAAACAGCGAACGCCGAATCATCAAAAGGTTTTGTGGCTATGTGGTTTAATCCCTCTACCGATGAAGCATGGGAAGAAGGCATTAAACTCGGAATCGAAGATGCAGGATACGAAGCAGTCCGAATTGATCAACAAGAACATAACAACAAGATAGACGACGAAATCATTGCCGAAATCAGACGCTCTCGCTTTGTTGTCGCTGATTTTACTCAGGGAGAGGACGGAGCTCGCGGAGGTGTCTATTACGAAGCTGGCTTTGCACATGGACTCGGTATCGAGGTCTTTTTTACCTGTAGACAGGACGTGTTGGACAACAACGATATCCATTTCGATACACGCCAGTACAATCACATTGGTTGGGAAACGCCAGAGGAATTGCGGAAGGGGCTTGCAGATCGTATATCTGCCGTCATTGGGGACGGACCACACAAGGAGAATAGCGCATGTTGACAGGCAAATAGCACACAAATGGAGAGGACAATGAATGATCCTCATGTAGTTGCCTTATTTTATACCATTGAGCACGATAAATCCGTGAACTACGAAAAAGCGAAGCCACTCGTTCGTGATGAGCCAGAGTTTCGGGTAAAAGTGAAAAATAAAAAAGTGTATTTTAAGTTAAAGGGTCATTACGCCACAGAACCAGAAGCGCGGCAATCAGTCAAGGAGTATATCCGGATCTGGGAGCTTGATGCTGGTTTAAAGCGTGATCCCGACTTCTTCAAGTTAAAATTCGACAGAGCAAAAATCGTGGATCGAAATCCCACGCCAGGTAGCGTCGACGCCGCGTCTATTACTGTGAAGGTTACAACGTCCGCAGCTACTGGTACCATAACACCTCCTGATTATCCCCCACCGCCATCGGGCTTATCTATCGATGCTGATGTTCAGACGATGTACGAACGTTATATGAATTATTGTCGAAAACGGGAGCCATTGCCAAGCATGGCATATTTCTGTCTTACCATTCTTGAGGGTGCGGCAATGGCGAAAACTAAAGGTAAATTCAAAAAACACGAAAAACGCCAAGCGGCTGCTGAATACTATCACATTGAAGAGAAAGTCCTTAAACTGGTTGGGAAGCTCTCCTCAGAGAAAGGCGATCCCTTAGAGGCGCGAAAAAGAGAAGGTCCCGACGACGATCTGGAGAAAAAAGAACGTCGTTTTAAGGAACAAGAACGCCGTTTTTTAGAAGAAGCAGTTAAAAAGATGATCTATCGAGCGGCAGAGGAGATCAAGGTAGAGAAGACCAACAATCCGACGAAAAACCTCTGTCAAATTACATTAAGCGACTTGCCATCGGTGTAATCACAAAAGGAGTTTCTACATGGAAATGCTGTATCTATTGATCGCATTTGTAATTGGGGGTGCGGTCGGGGGCGTGATTATGAACCTGCGAAAGAGTGGGGATGAAGCTTTGCGAATTGAGTTGGCGAAGTTGCAGAGCGAGAAGGAAGCTCAGGCGGACAAAGAGGCGTGGCTCGCAAAAGCAGAAGAAAAATTGCGCGAGGCTTTTGACTCGCTGGCAGGGAAGTCATTGCGTCATAATGCCGAAGCGTTTTTGAAACAGGCACAAACGCAGATGACTGGCGTACTGAATGAGGTGCGCGGCGATTGGAAAACGCAGAAATCGGAAATGCAAAACTTGATGACGCCAGTGCGAGAGAATTTGGACAAACTCGATGGGCATGTGCGGTCGCTAGAGGAAAAACGAGAAGGCGCGTATCAGGCACTCGGCCAGCAATTAAAGGAACTCATGGATGTGCAGCATAAACTTCAGACCACGACCGTCACATTGTCTCAGGCTCTCAAATCGTCTTCTGTGCGCGGGCAATGGGGCGAGATCCAGTTGCGACGCGTGGTGGAACTGGCGGGCATGGAGCGGTACGTGGCTTTTGAAGAACAGGTATCAGGAGACAGTGGCCGCCCGGATATGGTTGTGTATTTGCCAGGTGGGGGAGAGCTGCCAGTCGATGCAAAAACACCTATGACAGCGTATTTGGAAGCTGCCGAAGCTGGTGATGATGCAGCATACAAGGATTATATGAGAACACATGCTCAAGCGGTGCGCGGTCGGGTGCGCGAATTGGGGCAAAAAGCCTACTGGTCGCAGTTTGAAAAGTCGCCGGAGGTTGTCGTCATGTTCGTGCCAGTCGAAGCCAGTGTTGCCGCGGCGTTTGAGGAAGATCCGAGTTTGTTGGAATATGCTTTGCAAAGCAAGGTGCTGATTACAACGCCCGTTACACTTTTGGCGTTCTTGAAGGCAGTTGCTTACGGCTGGCAACAACAGGCGGTGTCTGAAAATGCGCGTCAAATAGCAGCTGTGGGCAAAGAGCTGTACCAGCGCATAACGCCATTTTTCCGCCACCTTAACAACTTGAGGCGTCACATCGATCAGACCGTTGAGAGTTATAATCAGTCTATCGGGTCACTGGAGCGCCGGATCTTGCCCTCTGTAAATCGGCTCCAGGAGTTGGACGTTGGAGATGGCGAACTCGATGCGCCCCAGACCATTGATCAACGCACGCGGTCATTGCCCGAAGCGTCAGAGTAGGTCATCATTCAATATCTTGTGTTTTCTCGGCCAATGGATCTTGTGGTGCAGGAGATATACAGGCCGATGAGTTTGTCTTGTCGGTCCATCCCTTTGCCCCTATTTTCAAGGGTGCTCTTTACTTGAATTTACATTATAACTCCGATCTGAATGACGACGGCGACCCTGATCCCAATTTTGCAATAGTAATAAGAAAAAGGACAGAACGATGATTGACCAAACAATCCTAGACAACATCATCAGTCGTATTGTGGAAGTGGCTGATCCCGAGCGGATTATCCTTTTTGGGTCTGCTGCCCGAGGTGACATGAACCGCCATAGCGATGTCGATCTGCTCGTTATCGCGGATGTCGATGATCGCCTCGCCGCAATGGCGCAAATTCACCGGAGATTGCGCGGAAGGCATCAGGCAGTTGATGTGATCGTGGTTACGCCAGCAGATGTCGCCCGATACGGCAAGAGCCATGCCTTAATCATTAAGCCGGCATTGCAGGAAGGAAAGGTGGTGTATGAAGCAGCCTGAACGCTTTCCACCGGACGACCCGCGCGAGTGGATCAATCGTGCCCGGAGCAATTTGGCGATAGCCAGGACACTCGTTTCCAATGCCTACTTTGAGGACTTATGCTTTGACGCACAGCAAGCGGCGGAAAAAGCGATCAAGGCCGTCATGATCAGGCGGGGTATTGACTTCCCCTACATACATGATCTGGAGCGTCTGTTGACAATTTTGAAGTCGGATGGACAGGCTATCCCCGAAGAACTATGGCGGGCTGTGGAACTCACGGTCTATGCCACCATTACGCGCTATCCCGGCACAGCCCCGGTGTCCGCCAAAGACCATGCTGAGGCGATTGAGATAGCTGAAATGGTCCTCCGTTGGGCTGAGGATCAGATATGATCCCAAAGCATGCAAGCGTCTCCCCGAAGTGGATTTTCCTATTTCTGTGACAAAGCAAAGATGATGGTGGCTATCGAGACGAAGACCTCAAAGAATGGGTCGCTGATAGGAAGCACACACATAAGATTGGTCTTGAGGTTGTCACCCCAAAAGGCAAGCGCAACGCGCAGGCAAGTCACGGAGCTACCTTTTTACAGAACTTTAAGGACGCTATCCGAGTTGGATGAAAATCTGTGCCGCGTCAGAGATGAGGTCCACAAACATATTCGTTAGATACGAGAGATCAGTATGTCATCCTGTTCAGGGACACTACACTGGAGGAGCACAGGTTATGGGACAAGCATTGACGGAGCGTGAAATCGAATCGATCGTCCGGGAGGTCACAGACGAAGAAGTGGCTTTTTACCACGAATACGGGTGGGTCATGATGAAGCAACTCGTGGACTCAGAGTTCGCAACGGAACTCCTGTGCGTTGGTCAGGAATGGTTGAAACGCAATGACGAAGAGAGGGGCGGCAGACGGGCTGTCGGCCTGGCGGGGCGGGAAGAGACCGAGCCGTTCCGCTCGTTCATGTTCAGCGAGCGCATGTCAAAGAACGCAACACGACTCGTGAACAGGAAGCGGCTCAAGGGCGTAGATATCCCACTGCGCTATCGCATCGACATCCTCCAACACAAGCCCCCGGGGGCAGCCGGAGCCACTTATCATCAGGACTCGTCAGAGCACGGCTCTGATCGCGTGGGCGAACTCCAGTTCTGGCTTGCACTGGTGGAAGTGCCACCAGAGATGAGTGCCATGCGATTCGTCAGCCGCTCACATCGCGAAGGACCGCTTGGCTCGGTATTCAAAGATGACCGGGGCAACCTGCTCGAGCAGTACCCAAATCTGACGTCTGTGCTGGAGCTCTCTCCTCCGTTCCATTACCAGCCGGGTGACTGCACTGTGCATCACGGATACACAGTCCATGGCGGTCCCCCCAACAGCACCGACAAGTCGCGCTGGTCATACCTCTTCTCATACTCCCCTTCTGACACGCGATACTGGAACGGCACCGCAGCCAACTGGGGCAGCGAGCGGAAGCGTTTGAGTGATTCGAACAATCCCACGGTCCATTTTTCCGAGTGACTACTCCCAACGATAGAGCAGTTGGGCTTCTTGGCGGTCAAGCCACCTGACGTTGTAGCCCCAACGTCAATATGTTTATCGCAGCATTGTGGTCTCTGTC
>JAPOXY010000171.1 GCA_026706845.1 Gemmatimonadota bacterium | reverse complement strand
GCCTGACCCTGTGTAACTCGCCCATTGTCGTAAAATAAAATGGCCTGCGCCCCCAGCATACGAGGGCTCAAATAGCCCTGGTCACAATCGAAGTCCATCAGGACAACGCTACCTTCGACCTTTTTGCCATTGAGTTCTGAAAACGATCCCTTACCCCCATAAATAAGCGCCCCCGAAATCCCAGCGCTGGGCACAGAGGGCGTTTGTACATGGTTGGGCCAAAAACCGTAGATCGCAATTTCTTCTCCGGTATCCATCAAAGTAAGTGAGGCACCTTTGTCAACGGGAACCGTTACTGTGTGCTCTTCGACTACGATATCTTCGAGACCAAATTGCTCAAAATGCTGTTTGACGTATTCAAAAGCCTGCCGATGCCCTGCATAGCCAGGCACCCGAGATCCCATTCCCGCCAGGTCGGTAATGACCTGGCGTACATCTTCTTGTGTGACGGACTCGGCAATGGACCGAATCGCTCGATCGCGTTCTGAAATTTCAATGGGTTTGAGTTCGGGAATACTCGGTTTAATATTAAAAAGCGTGACAAAAAAATCCGTCACCTGTCCCGGATTAAAAATAGTCACCGAAGACAACATCAAAATCGTGATGATCCAGAGAATACCTGTGCCGATTTTACGCATCGAGGAGACTCCTGTTAAGAATGCCGAACATTTTGGGAAAATTGAATTTATGCTAACAAATAACTTTTGAGATGTCAAGACAATTTCCGAGACAGAGTTTCCCAGTATCTCAGCTATTGATTTTTCGAGTATTTAAGCTATCTTTGTAATTCCATTATTTTGGTATTGACATCCCCGCGTTTTGAGAGTATATCAACTTGTGCATTTAACTTCAACAATACGCTGAACTTCTTTTTTGAGGAGACTTTACACATGTCGCTCCACCTTCCCCATCTATCTCGCGGCACTCTAACCCTCATATTGTTGGCGGTCACAACAGCCTGTGGGGGGCCCGAAAAAGCCATTGAAGAGAGTCTGCGAGCACACATACTTTTTTTCGCCAACTTTGAAAAAGGCGTGGATGCCCTCGACAGCCTTGGCGACCCATTGGCTACCTTTGATACAGCCAATACCAACCACATCAAGCAAGGCGGCAATCCCGATGGTTATCTGGCTTTTAATCCAGATGCTGGCGCACTCAATTACAGCGGAAAAAATAACCTCGCCTACAGTGCAAACAGCGCGTGGTCTGGCAGCATTGCATTCTGGCTCCAAACCGACATCGCCAACTTCGATTCCAACTACCCCGAACCTTTTCATATTGGAAAAAAAGACGGCGAAAAATATCCGTGGGATGATGCAGTTGTATTTGTCGATTTCAAAAAAGCCGATGGCACAATCAGATTTGGATGCTATCCCGACAAACAACGGGAAATTGGCGACCAGGAGGTCGCTAAATACGTGATTTCTATTCCCATCAACTGGCGTGCAAACGACTGGCATCACATCGCGATTACCTGGTCCAACTTTAACAGCGGCAAGGCCGATGCTGAATGGGTGCTGTATATAGATGGCGAGGAAGCAGGGCGCAAAGGTTCGCTTCAGCAGAATCTGACCTGGGATATAGAAAACCTCGTGATGCGATTTAATCACTACAAATACCCCGGACAAATCGACGAAATCGCCGTATTCGACAAAGCTCTGACACCCGATGAAGCCAAATACCTTACGGCTCCCAAAAGCCCACTGAACAAACTTTTTTATAAAAAAAGCGAACGGCGATAAATAAAATACATCATCACCGATAGCTCAACACCATTTCCCATATCCCAAAATTGGTGTTGACAAGCGGAAATTTGTGTTTTATCTTCCGCAAAGAAAGCAATGCGTAAAGCCTTTATTGACAACACACTCAAGGAGTCTAAGGATGCGATCCATTTTAAGCCTTTGCACTGTTCTGATTTTGGCATTTGCCATAACGGGTTGTGGGCCTTCAGAAGAATTGGTAAAATTGAAAGCAGATACTGAGGCAGCTTATGCAGCAGCACAGGCGTCTCAGGCCGAGGCTTATGCGCCCGAATCATATCGCATAGCAACTGCTGCCATAGACAGTGCCGCTAAGAAATTTGAAGAAAAAAAGTTCTTTTTCTTCAATAAATTTGACGAGGCCGAGCCTCTTTATGTAGAAGCTCTGGAGTTGGCTAATAGCGCAAAATCAGAAGCTGACACCAACAGGCAACTGGAGGCCGATACCCAGGCGATTATCGAACGCATCATGCCCGGCATTTCAGAAACCAGAGTCGGTTTGGGTGAAGCCCCTCGAGGAAAAGGCGCGGACGATGATCTCGATCAGCTCAACGCCGATTTGAATCAGGCCGAGACCAGCATAAGCGATGCACGCGGCAGCCTCGACAATGGGCAATATAGAGATGCGCTCGCTCAAGCGCAGGAAGCAGAAAACAAACTCACTGAGGTTCAGGGTGCTGTTTCGGTCGCGCTTCAGAAAATCGAAGACTGGAAAGAACGACATAAACCCTGGTATTTCCGCCTGTAATACCATCCAAATATCTTTTTAAAAAGACAAAACCGAGGCGCGAAAAAAGCACCTCGGTTTTGCAATTTCTAAGCCATACATGCACAGCTTTCACACCATATTATTACTCGCGCTCTATTTGTTCTTCAGTTTTTCCCTGCATCTACCTGCGCGAGAAACGGATATCGAGCAACTCAAAACTGACATCGCATCACTCCAGGAAACATTGAAACGGCACGCAACAGAAACCTACATCGTTATTGATACCGTACACAACCGTCTTCAAGTTTGGCACAACAACCAGATGAAACGAGAAGCGACGTGTGCGACAGGCAGCGGCAAAGTACTGCTCCATCCGGGTGCTTCGGCGCGCTGGCAATTTCACACCCCATTGGGTATCAGAACTATTTTGTACAAAGTGACAGATCCCATCTGGGCCAAGCCCCTGTGGGCCTTTGTCGAAAATGGAGAAGAACCCACTGTATTGCCCTGGGAGTTTCGGCGTCTCGACAGGACAACCTTAGGTGCCTACGCCCTTAAATTGGGCGACGGGTACGAAATTCACGGCACCCTTTATCCCACATTGCTCGGACGGCATATCACGCACGGATGTATTCGCCTCAACGACGAAGACCTGGCCTTTGTGTATCGCTCACTACAAGTTGGCGACCGGGTCTATATCTACTAATTTGTTTGCTTCTTGTGGAAACCCATGTATCTGGTCAGGACAAAATCGTTCTCCAAAACTACCGCGAAGCCCTTGTTCGCGAAATCGAGCAGGTCAAAACAGCACCGGACAATTTCTACCTTATCATCGACATTCCGTCAAAGCAAATTCACCTCAAAGCTCAGGGTAATGTGCTGAGAACGTGCGCCATTCTCAACTTGTCGCCCATAAAAGAACGCCATACCCAGAACTACCGCTTTGTGAACAGAATTGACCCCATCTCGGTTGAACCCGGCAATGCAAATCTGCGACTTCGTGGGCGGCTTTTCCCTCTCGACTTCTCCGGACGACTGATAGAAGGGCCACGCCATCGTTCCCGCCTCTATTTTGCGCCAAACCTCGTCATTCGAGCGAACGGAGTTTCAACAAGTGCCATACCGCACATCACTTTATCTCCTGTCGATATCAAAGCCCTGGGATCGGCATTGCGTCCCGGCAATATCGCCATTTTCATTCCCCATGCAGAGGCCAATCATTGAAACGCTTTGCTACCCTGGCGTTGTATTGCATGTGCGCGCTCACAAGTCCAACCCATGCACAGACATCCCATTATGCAGGTGATCCACTCTTATTGGGTGCCGGCGCCCGCGCTCTGGGCATGGGCAGTGCTTATGTTGCGCTCAGTTTTGATGCAACAGCAGTCTATTGGAATCCCGCAGGACTTGCCCCAGAGGTGTATTCCAGGACAGACTTCGACATACCACCCAAACGAGAAATTCACGTACAACATGCCGAACAATTTGGCGGTAGTATAAATCACGATATTTTGGCATTGCGCTTGCCCATAAGAAAAGGCGGCATTGGCCTGGGCATAGTTCGCGCTGGCGTTGATGGGATTGCCCTGACGGGCCTGGAAGATCCAGACCGTCCAATTGGCCCAGACAACCGACCCGTAATAATCGACAAAATCGGCACTGCTGATTATGTCTTTCGAATCGCTTATGGGCGACATATCACAGATAAATTGCGTCTTGGGGCGGGTATAAAAATGATCAGACGCGATCTCAGCGTGGGCATTGGAAGTGGCTTTGGCCTGGATATCGGCCTGCTCTATCTGCCCACTTCGACGTTTCGCATTGGCGCGACAATACGCGATCTAACAAAGACGCGCATTGCATTTCCCGACGGCATTACAGATCGCATTTCGCCGTCTCTTCTCATTGGCCTTGCACTTCTACGCAGGGTGCCCGGCGGTGATATGACAGTCGGTTTTAGCACGCACCTGAATGACGAAAAATCGACACGGGAAAAAACGAGCAGCATACAACTGGGGACAGAATACCGCCTGCAACACCGCCTCGCATTTCGCCTCGGATATAAGGATGGGCACTTTACAGCGGGCACTGGCTTGCAACTTCGTCGATTTGGCGTAGATCTCGCCTTCATGGAACACGACCAACTCGACAATACGTACCGCATTTCGGCCACTTTATTTTTTTGATTGGACAGTGATGGCTTTCAAATCTGGATATGTCATAATCGCGGGACGAACCAATGTCGGCAAATCCACACTTTTTAATGCACTCGTGGGGGAGCGTCTATCCATTATTTCACCCAAACCCCAAACTACCCGTAATAATATCCTGGGAATTGTGACAGATAAACAGGCTCAAATGATATTTCTCGATACCCCCGGTATCTTGTCTGCGCGCTATCGCCTTCACGAATTTATGAACCGGCAAATCGGACGTGCATATCAAAGTGCCGATGTGCTTTTGGGCATTGTCGATGGTTCAAAATTTGACACCTCCTACGACGCCGAAGTACGACAAATCTTTGGACAATGGGATATTCCAAAAATCATCGCCGTAAACAAGACCGACCTCATCTCGCGCGCGCAAATCCAACGCTGCGAGCAACAGATTCGCGCCTCACTTGCTACGCAGGGCGTCTTATCTGTGTCGGCCATCACTGGACATGGCCTGCAAGAGCTTCACACAGCCCTGCGCCAAGCACTGCCAGAAGGCCCACAATACTATCCGGAAGATACGCTCACCGAACAGCCCGAAAGATTTTTTGTTGCGGAACTCATTCGAGAGGAAGTATTCCACCATCTCCGTCAGGAATTGCCTTATGCAACGGCAATCGACATTGAGGCTTTTGAAGAAAACCGCCCCAAAGTCTATATTCAAGCCAATATCATTGTCGAACGCAATTCACAAAAAGGCATTGTCATAGGACGAGGGGGAAAAACCCTTAAAACCATTGGACATCAGGCACGAAAAAAAATCGAGGCATTTTTGGAACACCCAATTTATCTCGACCTGCACGTCAAAGTCTATGAAAACTGGCGCAAAAAAGACACCGCCCTTCGCAGCCTGGGATATGGTCTATCATGAAAAACATTCTCAAACTCGCAGCAAGTCTCGTGTTAATGGGGGGCTTTCTCTGGGCAGCGTTTAGAGATGTCAATGGAACACTCCTCCTGGAGGCCCTGCAAACAGCCAATCCTTTGTGGTTGCTCTTATCGGCCATCATCATCATCGCTTCGGGCTTGCCCCGAGCTTGGCGCTGGCGCATTTTGCTATTGCCCGTTGCCTCAAATATTTCCATTCGCTCGGCATTTTGGGCTGTCATGGTCGCCTATGCGGGCAATGTCGTATTCCCACGCGCTGGCGAAGTTGCTCGTGCCCTCGCCCTCGAGAGAGATCACCCCACTGGTATCAGTGCAATCCTGGCGACAGTGATTGTAGAACGCTTGCTCGATATACTCACCCTCTTGATCATCTTTGGCGTGGTTTTATTTTTTGCCAGAGAGCAGATCGGCGCGGCATTTCCCAAATTTAAACTTGAACAAGTTGCCTTGCTGACATTGCCCATCATCCTGTTTGCTTTCGTATTTTTGGGACTGCTCTCCGCCCGTGGAGAACGCGGCCTGTCCATTTTTCACCGCCTGCTGGCGCGCCTCTCTCCCAGGCTGGCCGATGGTGCAACCCATATTTTGCGTTCTTTTTTACAGGGCATGAGAGCCATTCACACTGTAGAAGGCTATGCGGGGATATTGGTGTCAACCCTGATTCTCAATAGCCTTTATTTGTTCGCCATGTACTTGCCCTTCTACAGTTTTGACCTATCACATAAGTACAACCTCGGCTTGTTTGAAGCTATGGTAGTGATGACCATCGCCACGATTGGATTTGTCCTTCCCGCACCGGGCGGTATAGGCTCTTACCATTTCTTTTGCGCCCAAACCCTCCACCACTTCTACCATGTGCCAATAGAAATCGCATTGGCATTTGCCACATCGGTACACGCAGTCGCGATCCTCGGCTTTCTTTTATTTGGTGGCCCCCCACTGATTAACCTCCTCTGGCACAAAAAAGCAAAAAAATAGGTCCCTGACATCACAAAATGCGAAACAGGGTTTCTCGCCAGGCCTGTAAACCCGTCTGACGGTCAGTGACCACTATAGATAGCAGATGCACACCAGGCCCCAGTTCACTTAAATCAATGGATAAATAAATCGGCTCTTGCATATCCCCACCTCGATAATCTGTACTGACGGAAATACGCCACCTGTCATCACCTATGCCCAATTGCGCAATCGCCTTTCGATCTCGCTTATCGGAAAAACGCCGCAAATCTGGTGGTCCGACTCTGTACGTCACAGAAAAATCGGTCTGCCCAAACTCATCGCGTATCAGATTGTAGATCTCAAAATAGATATACAACAACTCGTCCGCGTCAAAAGTTCTCAACGGATTGGGTATGACCTCTATCCCCTCTTTGCCATCCCCCGCATGCGAAGCCAACAACACAGAACTCATAGAAATCACATCATCGGGAAATGCCTGTACAAAAACGGTATCGCGGAACACGCCCACTGTTTTCTTTCCCGAATCTTTAATCTCTAAAGACAGCACGAGTGAATCGGCATCTTGTTGATCTGGTGCCAAAATCAGGTCGCGTTGCCCCAACAAATACCGCACCTTTAACGAATCGGCCCAAACATCTCGAAATACCTCTGGCTGCCACCTGATACTCGTTACCTCTTCTCCATTGCTTCCGTGGACAAAAATACCGGCATCTAAATCGACCTGATAGGTCTCATAGAGCTTGAGATACTGCAACTGCCGCTTGGGGATGCCCCATGAAAGAGCCACTTTGACCTGTCCTTCTTCAGCCTTAAAAAATCCCACCTGCACGGGCAATCCGTATTTCTGATCTCGATATGGATCGACATAGCGCTCGGGCAAATAAAAATTGGGCGATAGAATCTGACTCCTGCCCCATCCGCCCGGCACGAGTGCCCATCGCTCATCCTTCATCAATTCCAATTTCCAATGCACAGAATCATAGGAAAAAAAGTCCATTGAAAAATCTTCGTATGTCCAGATCTCTCGATGTGGAATAAGCGTTCTCACGCGATTGACATAGCGACCATAGCGAATCCAGACCTTGCCCATATCCGTTTCCCAACCCGCAATCCCCTCATCGGGTAGGCCAAATCGCAAATTTGCATAAGCAACCCGCCCGCGATGTGCCAGCTTTCTCTCGTTCACAGGCGAGAGAAACAAAGGATCGCGCATTTGCCAAAAAAGCGCAGGTGCCTCATCCCCACCACCCAACAATTCTATTGAAGTCATCGCAGCCTGACCAACCGAATCCATCTGTGCGTACGCGCGATCAAATGCTTTGCCCGCCGCTTCAAACTTTTCGGCCGCATAATACCCCAATCCCAAAAACAAAAGTCCATCTCGATCCTGTGGCCATCGGTCTAAAAGTGCCTGCGCAATAACAATCAAATCCTCTTTATATCCACCCTCTATACTCAGCATCCCCAGCCCGTAATACGCGCGCCTGCAATAGGGATCATGTGCAAGTGCGTAGTGGTAATAATTCGCGGACGTTTGCACACTCTCCATTGCAAAAGACCGCATACTCCCACCCCCGTCAAAACGTCGCGCATCTACGTATTTCAACATATCCTGCAAATAATAATCACCCACTTCACAGGCTGCATCAACCTGCGTTGAATCCATGCTGAGCACCTTTTCAAAATATCGCCTGGCATTGTAACGAAAGCCCTTCTTGCGCTGCAGGGTCGCGTAAGATAAATGATACTCTATATTCTCGGGATCCAATACAATCGCGCGATAAATATAGCGATCGGCACGCAACCTGCTCGCAGGCGTGTTTTTTTGCATAAACAACGCGCCCAATGCCGCGCAGACATCTGCGCGATCGCCATCCACACGGAGTGCTTTTCTGAGCAAACCAATGCGGTAGTCAAGCGATTTCAACGTATCGCGTTGCGCGCGTGCCAGCAGCGAATCAACCGAATTTGCATTTGCTGGCACGCAAGCCATCAACACAAAAACAGAAAGGACGCCCAAACAGGACGTCCTTATTTTCAGTACACGCGTCATTTTTTACATATTTTGAGAAAGTTGGTGAGAAATAGCCATTTCCTTTTCAGCCTCTTCAATCATCCCTTTCTGCTGATATAATCGCGATAGGCTCGTATGTGCGAGCGCCTCATCGGGAACAATTTGCAAAGCGCTGTTGACCTGTTCAATCGCCTCGTCAACCTTCCCCTGCCGATCTAATGCCTGTGCCCATCCCAAATGCGCCATGTAAAACGAGGCATCGTCAGATACAGCCTTCTCAAATTCGACAATTGCGCCTTCCAAATCCCCAGCCCCCAACTTACCCAACCCCGCCATGTAATACTCTTTGGCTGCCATAACAAATCCCTCTCAAAAAAATCTTTCTCACTTTGACCACTTCAAATAATACAAAAAAAATCACCATCCATCAACCCGACAAAAAAAGGAGAGCCGTATAACACGCCTCTCCTTAAAATAAACAGTTGCTTTTGCGGATTAGAACAAGCCCGTGAAATCAATTGAGAAATACTGGTGTGGATGATATGTTTCTGCGAGATCCGTAGGCCATGCCAGATCGTAGCGGAACAGGAAATAGCCCAAATTTACCCGTACCCCAAATCCATACCCGGCGGCTATCTGCGGTTTTGTTTTCAGGATTTCCGGCGTACGAAAGTTTTGCGGCGTATTGAGCTCAAATCCCCCATCTCGGGCGACCCACCCATCTCTCCAATTGGCGCGGTCAAAAGCACCTCCAATGTCGAAGAACAATTCGCCCTGTACATTCTGGAAGAAAAACGGCAGGGGCCAGCCCATGGCCAATTGCCGGATGAGCGGGAACCGAAATGCGACATTGGCCAGCACATAAGAATCACCCGCCATTTCGAGCAATCTCGCGCCTCGCAGGGGCCAGACGTAAGAAGAGAAAAATACGCGACTCTGATCAACGCTGGCAATGGTTGAAAATGTCGGATTGACCGGATTGTTCACACCACCCAGGAAAAACACGGTGCTGTTGGGACCATAACTCGTCCCGCCCGACATTCGGATGGCAAAGGTATATTCGTTTAACAAACGCATATATTTGCGATAATCCAGCGTAAATGTGGCAAATTTCATGCCCACGCCAGAACCCTCAAAATTCAACCGATAGCGATGCCCATCTACCGCTCCAAATAAACTGTACAGCGCGCTATCGCCCACCAGAGCCACCTCGCCGATAGCCGCCCGACGACGGCTGATCAATTGACTCGTAAACCGCCCAACGCCGCGAAAGCCCGGCTGGTACAAATAATTGCCTGGATTGTTGGCATCGGTAAATACTTCCTCGCGATCAATAGATACAAAACGCGTACTGAGTTCCAGACGGGCGAACCGGTTAAATGGTCGCTCAAGCATCCCCGCAAGCCCGTAATATCGATCCGCAGTCAGGCGCCCTGTACTATCAAAGAAAAAGAACCGCGTGTGAAAAAGTTGCGCACCGTAATTTGTGCGATTCTTCAAATAGGCATACGCGAGCAGAAAATCGCTGTCTTTGAGCGAAAAATTCAGACTCGTCACCAACGTGGCGCGGTGATCGCCCATCACATCACTCATCGACAATACAATAGAGCTACTCACACCGTAGAACGTATCAAATCCCGCCTGAGCACCAAACAGTTCGGGCTTGAATTTCAGCTTGTACTTTTTAACCAGAAATTCCTTTTCACCCCAGTTTTTTACCCCTTGTTTGCCGGTATCGGCCATTTCTGGACTGCCTGCGACTGGATGTGTGGTATCAATCTCAGTCGTGCTATCGGCAGGAGCACTCTCTGCCGCTGCAAGGGCTTCTTGATCGGAAATCCACTGCGCCACCTTCTTGTCCGTTTTTTCTGCTGTCGAATCGATCGCAGTGATGTCGGCTTCTACTTTGTCAATCTTGCGGCTCGCATATTTTTCCTTTTGCAACTCGACAAACATCTTTTCATCTTCGCCGGCAAGGCGCTTGACAAACCGGGTGCGCGGCAAATCCGCCATTTCTTTTCGCTGCGCGAGTGGGTCGCGCATCACAAATATATCCAGGGCACCCTTGTGAAATGCATTGAACACGATCTTTTTGCCATCGGCTGACCAATCGAGATACTGCGCCCCTGACAGCAAATTGGTAATGGGATATATCTCCTGCGCACTGTCAACATTTGCAATATAGATATTGCCCACACCCGTGCGGTCAGAAACAAAGGCGACGTGTTTGCTATCGGCGCCCCATACGGGATGCGAATCTTCGGCATCTTCAGACGCGACAATGCGGCGCATCTCGGAGCCATCTGTACGCAGTAAGAAAATATCGTACTGACCAAAAGCAAAATCCTTCCCCCCGCTGAACTCCAAATGGGTATCGGGACGATCAGAACTCATGGCGAGCCAGGTGCCGTCGGGCGACCAATCCAGATGTCGTTCGTCATAGGGATCATTGGTAAGCCGCGTAAGCGACTCGTCGTTCAAATCGACCACATAGACATCGGACCAGCCATCTTTAATACCCGCGACAGCAATTTTTTCTCCATCGGGCGACCAGGTGGGCTCAAACAAGCCATCGAGATCAAACTTAAATCGCTTGCGAATCTGTTTATTTTTCACTTCGAGGATATACAGGGTATTTTTATTATTCGATTTAGCGGCGAATGCAATATGCCGGCCATCTGGAGACCAGGTAAATCCAGGCCGCAAAACAAACATCGACTCAAAAGCAGACGACTTTTGTCCCTCGACCAAACGCCCCAGGTCTTTGCCGTCAATCGCCGACATCAAATAAATATCAAACGTGCCATTCCGGTCAGTCAAATACGCGACCTTGTCGCCTTGTGGAGATAACGCAGCAGCTAAATTATACGCCGAACGCCTATCTTCGTGCTCTGTCAAATTTGTTGCCATCTCTTTGGGCGTATGGCGCAAATTGATCTCATTCCAGTATTGCCGCTTGAGCCACAACTGATATTTTTCTTCCAATTCTTTCATCCCAAATCCCAGAGATGCTTTGAGTGCTTTATCGGGACTTTTGGCCGTGCGGAAAGAAGAAATAAAGGATGCCACTTTGTCCTTGCCGTATTCCTGTTCTATCATGTAAAAAACTGAATTGCCACCGGGATAGGCAAAATAGCTCAAGGACATCATTTCGATAGTCGGAACATATCCGGTAATGGTTGCATCGCGCATAAAATTGTCGTGCTCTTTGTGCCATCCATATCGGGACACATACTCGGCAATGCCCTCGGCAATCCAAAGCGGAGGTAAAGTCGATGTCTGCGAAACCAGAGACCCCAACCAGCCACCACCTGTCCACAACTCAATCGTAACCGCGTGAACCAACTCGTGATGAATGACATGTTGCAAATCCCCATAAGACCCCGTAAAGGGAATCACCACGCGCCCCTGTGCAAACTCGGTATATCCGCCCGTAAACTCAGACTGTTCCCCGCTGATAATATTCGACACTGAAAATCCATTGTGAGAATTGTAAATAACAATGGGATAGCGATCCTTCATCGTATATTTCAGCGTTTTCTCAATGTGTACCAGAGATCTTTCGGCTTCTTTGGCAACAAACTCGGCCAGCCCCAGTGAACCCTTGTCAAAATAAACCGTGAAGTGTTCACTGTCGATATAATGCCATACATACTGGCTGTAATTGACCTTGTTTTTGCCAAAATATTCCTGCCCAAAAGCAGAGCTTGAAACACCCAAAATGAGGACGAATATTGCGCTTCGTACGGAAAGACACCACCGAGCCATGTTTAGCTCCTTTGCAACGAAATCAACAATGAGAAATATCCTTGTGAGACAAAATTGACATATTCTCAAAGCTCACTATATATTGGAATTTACTACTTTCTTTTTAAATGCATAAATACAAAGAAAGTTGCATGTCTTTTAAGAATCAATATTTACGGCATTAAACAACTGGCAGAGCTACTTCGTTCCCATGAAAATTGTAATAAATTGTAACGGGTTGTAAAGATAAAAAAATACACCGCTTTCTCAAAACAACAGCGGGCGGACTTTTTCGCGCTTGACGACACAAGGCCACACAGGTTATGTTTAGCTGGATCGCGTACTTCATTTCTCATACTACAAGGAGCTTAATTCATGGCAGAACCGACCCATAGCGAACCCCTGTATCAACAAGCACTTGAAGCAGCAAATGGTGAACTTCAAGAACTCGACGCACAAATCGATCAGCTACGCGCGCATATTGACCGTCTTGAGCGCAAAAAGGCCGCAGTCGAATCCATTCGCCAGGCCATCGGACAATGGGTTGAAACCCAGGCATCCGAAAAAGAATAAAAAATCCCCGGATCCATCTCAAACAAAATAGGGATTGTGCGCCAGCTCTTGCGCTACAGACGTAATCGGACCATGACCGGGAAAAATGGTCGTTTCCCCCGGTAGAGAGAGCACCTTCGCACGCACGGCCTGAATTTGCCCTCGGTAGGCGTCTCCCCTCGCCCCTCCCAGAGAACCGGCAAATAGCGCATCGCCCGAAAAAAACACAGGTGCGGTATAATACCCAATACCACCGCCCGTGTGCCCGGGCAAACTCACCGTATCAATACCGAGTTCGCCAATCGCTGTTTGCCACCCTTCATCCACGCGTTCAGTCACCCGCCGACTGCGCCCGCCCATCAATGCAAAATCGCGCTCACAACCACATACCTGCGCCTGTGTCGCATCGGCAACTGCTTCGAGTGCCCCGACGTGATCGCCGTGCCCGTGCGTGAGCAAAATGTGCGTCACCTGTATATCGGCAATCGCATCCAAAATCAACTGCGCCTGCCCACCGGGATCAATCACAGCTCCTTTGCCCGACGCCTTACACGTTAGTACATAACAATTCACCGTCATACCCGCATCGAGAATCAACCGGTCAACCCGCATATTCTCGTCTTCAAACGCCGCATTGCCCTTTGTTGGCACCCATCCACGCGCCACCTCCACCAATTTTTCGCCACCGAGATGAAGTGCATCTGCAAGTCGGCAAATGGCCTGATCATCGGGCGTCAGATCGTACGATTCTATTTGTTCAATTTGTCGAACACTAAGCCCCACCTGTTGCGCCAGTTCCGATTCCGAAATCCCCTGTCCTCGACGCGCTTTTCCCACAATATCACCAAAAAAATCTTCCAATGTGCGATAAGCCATATTTTTCTCCGAATTTAATCATAACTTTGCCCTGCCTATTTGATAGAGTATGACAATTTCCAAAAAAAATAAATAAAAAAATACCGTGCCTGTCTGGATCAAAACCATTGCCAAATCACTCTCTTCCGTTTATCTTTCGCTTGTTTTTATCACAAGGGATAAAACAGATATGACCATTAACCCCAAGCAATTATCAGGAGAACGGGCTGCCGAATATGTCGAAGATGGCATGGTCGTCGGTCTTGGCACGGGATCAACGGCTTTTTTTGCAATTCAAAAGCTCGGCCAGCGCATCGCTGAAGGACTCGATATATGCGGCATACCCACCTCAGAGCAATCGCGCATTCAGGCGGAAGCGGAAAATATTCCACTCACCGACTTCGGCAAAGTCACCCGCATTGACCTGACCATTGACGGCGCGGATGAATTCGACCCGGACTTTAACCTCATAAAAGGTGGCGGCGGCGCGCTTTTGCGAGAAAAAATCGTCGCCTCTCTATCCGACAGGGAAATCATCGTCGCCGACGAATCCAAACCAGTGGCACACCTCGGGGCTTTTCCCCTGCCCGTTGAGGTCATTCCCTTTGGCTGGCAAGCCATACAACGCCTGCTCGCAAACCTGGGCTGTCATCCCACACTTCGCAACGCGCAGGACAACACGCCTTTTGTCACAGACAACGGCAATTACATCATCGATTGCGATTTTGGTCGCATTGACGACCCGCCCGCGCTCGAAACAAAAATCAACGCCTTGTGCGGCGTAGTCGAATGCGGTCTTTTTATAGGCCTGACAAACCGCATCATCATCGGCAAAACAGATGGTACAATCGAAGAACGAACGCTTGAGTAAACGAATACTGGAGATTTTATGAGCATCCTCATTGACAACAACACCCGCGTAATCGTCCAGAGCTTTTCCAGCAGCAGAGCAATGGGAGGCGAAGCGCGATTTCACCTGGAACAAATGGTAGATTACGGCACGCAAGTCGTCGGCGTGGTCAACGCGGGCAAAGGCGGCGAGAGCGTGGAGGGCATACCCGTTTTTGATACTGTATCCGATGCCGTAGAACAAACAGGTGCCACGGCATCGGCCAATTTTGTTCCCGCGCCCTTTGCAGCCGACACCATCATGGAAGCAGCCGATGCAGGCCTACCTCTGGTCGTTTGCATCTCCGAGAACATACCCGTGCTCGACATGCTAAAAGCCAAACACTACCTGGCCGATAAAAACACGCGCTTAATCGGCCCCAATTGTCCGGGCCTGATTTCTCCTGGCAAGTGCAAAATCGGCATTATGCCCGGCGCAATTCACCGCGAAGGGCGCATTGGTGTCATTTCGCGCAGCGGCACACTCACCTATGAAGCGGTCTCCCAACTCACCGATAGTGGCTTTGGTCAATCGTCGTGTGTGGGCATTGGCGGCGACCCCATCATTGGCACAACCTTTACAGACTGCCTCGCGCTCTTTAAGGACGATCCCGACACAGATGCCGTCATCATGATCGGGGAAATTGGCGGCACCGCCGAAGAAGAAGCCGCCGCTTATGTCAAAGCGCACTTTGACAAACCCGTGGTCAGTTTTATAGCGGGTCAAACAGCGCCCCCGGGGCGACGCATGGGACATGCGGGCGCAATTATCTCTGGCGGACAGGGCACCGCCGCCGACAAAATGGCCGCGCTTCAAGAAGCGGGCATTCACGTGTGCGAAAGTCCCGCTGAAATGGGCGCAACAATGAAACGCGCCCTATCGGATTAAAAAACAAAAAGCCCCCACAGGACATCGCTTGTGGGGGCTTAACCTTATCGATCAGTTCATCCCAAAATATCTTCGAGATAGCTCTTCGCAGCCAAAATACCCGCCGCATTCTTTTTGGCACTGCCGCTATAGCGGTGGTCTTCCAATTCAATGGCCAGCGGTCCATCATAGCCCAATTCTTCCAGACGCGCAACCACCCATTTCCAATCCACCACGCCCCATCCGGGAATGCAATAACGCCACCACCCCTCGCCATAACCGTAGCGCTGACCAAACGATTGGCCCAGGCAGCCAAACTCGTACAGTCCATCCGCCAACAACTCGGTATCCTTTGCATGCACATGCCGCACCCGACTGCCAAACTCCATCAGCACCCGCTTGTAATCCACGCCAATGCGTGCAAAATGCGACGGATCGTAACAAATACCCAAATTGGGGGACGGAACAACCTCAAAAATCGCCCGCAAAGTCTCGGGCGTACAACCCAAATTTGGATATGCTGGTGCCGGGCCAGGCCAGGGTTCAATTGCGAGAAAAACCTCGTGTGCTTCTGCCTCTTTCACAATCTCTGGATAGACCTGCTTAAACACCTCAAACGTTTCGGCCCGAGCCTGCAATCGGTCGTCGGGAGCCAAACACAAAAAAATCACCCCTGAACCATATGCGCCAACCGCCTGAATGCGCGCCTTCATCGCGGCCATAGCTTCTCCTCGCGCACCATCATCTTTGCTCAACAACCCACCCCCTGCTCCCCAATCCACAGTACCCATCCCAATCCCAGCACTGTCACACATCTTGCGAATCTCAGCATCTACTTCGGGCAAATCAATTGACCCCAAACCGTTTTCTGATGCCCACTGAATAATTCCTTCAAGACCCATTTCCCGCCCCATCGGCGGGATTCGCATACCCACATGCATCGCATTACCTCCTGAGTAAAAAAACTGTTATCAGTTGTCCTGGTGCGCTGATATGAAAACGCGTAGTGAAGGTGAAGTCAAGAAAAAATGATGAAAGCCTGAATTGCGTCAGTAGTAAATTCGGAACGAAAAAAACAGAATATTGGAATACCCGCCGAACTCGGATTGAAAATGCTCGCCTTTCGGATGATCGCCAATGCCGATAAACGCACCTGCAGAAAGGTAGAAATCCCGCGCGATATTGTATTCGATAGCAGGCGAAAAAAAGAACGACGGATCCGTGATATTGGTGAGAAACTGCCCACTCGACGCGACCAGTGGCGAGAGTTGATGGGTGATACCGAGCGCGAAGTAATAGGTACCCATAAGATAAACAGCAGCATCGCGATATGCCGGACGACCTAAGTTGATGAGATAATCTTCAGGGTCGCGCACCCCCGCTCCGTTGAAGTGGTATTCGATGAATCCATAAGTCTCGCCACCGAAGCTGTAATCTATGCCTGTAGATACGCGAAAATAGTCGCTCGCATCTCGTCCCATCGAAAAAACGCGAGCACCCTCTATCCACGCACCAACACGCCCAATACCACGCGCAACATCAATACCAACGAGCAACTGCTCGCGGAAACGGACGAGCAGCGGCGACATATCGGTCTCCGCAGCATTGAATTGACCGCGAACAAAAAACGCGCTCTGATCAACCGCGAAGTCTCGTCCAAACACATACCCCACATCGACTTCGCTCAGTACTCCGATAGGGACGCGCACACGCACGGCATCGACACCAGGTCGATCTTCTGTATCCAATTCGCCGTAAGTAAACGGCGCGATCACATCCGTCGGATTGACGACCCGCGCACTCCCCCACGCAATCGCCTGACGCCCGACAATCACATCTGCAAATGACAAACGCGCGATCACGCTGGCGCGGTCGAGGTTTTGAAACACGCCAACGCTGCCGACAGGATCATTTTCGCCGGGATAAATAGGCGACTCCAGATCGGCAACGCGATAATCGTGCGGATCAATAGCAAGGACCTCCGCCTGATTCTCAAACAGCGTCGAATCTTGAATACGCAGGATAAAGTCGTAGGCGAGATCAATCGAGATGTGCTCGCTGAACGAATTGATGAGATTGAGCCGCAGCCGATTACTCACCATACCCTTCACGGGAACACCTGCTTGTGGCGAATCAAAGGCGACGGAAAAACCCTTGTAAAAACCACCCAGTTGTGCAGCCGTGACAGCTTGTGGCAAAAGCGCGATCATTGCCCCAACAAGCCATCTCATAGCGTCCCCACCTCATCGCGCTCAATCTCTCCGTCTTTCAGCGTAATCAGCCGCCTTGCGCGCGCCATCACCATCGGATCGTGCGTAGAAAAAATAAATGTCATTCCAGTCTGCGTATTGAGTCGATACATCATATCGAGCAACTCTGCGCCAATCTTTGAATCGAGATTCGCTGTCGGTTCATCCGCCAGAATAATCGCTGGCTGAGAAACCATGGCCCGCGCAATCGCAACCCGCTGTTGCTGTCCACCTGAAAGTTGCGTTGGCATGCGACTCGCCATCCCACCCAATCCCACTTCCTCCAGTATCGCCAGCACCCGCTCGTGCCGCTCGGATTTGGGTATCTTTTGCAGAAGCATAATATACTCGATATTCTCCTCGACAGTCAGCACCGGAATCAAATTATACGCTTGAAAAATAAATCCGATATTGTCTCGCCGAAAATCCGAAAGTGCATTACCGCTCATGCGCGACAAAAGTTTGCCATTGAGCCATACCTTTCCATCTGTTGGTGTATCCAGCCCGGAGATAATATTGAGAAAAGTCGTTTTCCCCGACCCAGACGGCCCAACCAATGCTGCAAATTCGCCGCGCTCAATGGTCAGATCAATCCCGCGCAAGGCGTGAACGGGCACGCCATCGCCCGAATAAACTCTGGTCACCCCTTCTGTCACAATTACAGACACCGCGATATCCTCTTCAAAAACTTCTTCGCATCGCCGTTGCCGCAGACATCCTTGCCGCATACCGCGCCGGGTACAGCCCGGCGATAATTGTAAAAACAAAGATCCAGATCGAATAAAAAATAAACGGTTGGATACGCATCTCCGGATAGATCAACTCCTGCATGGTGATGCCCATCATCTCGATCCCCGTATAGTCAATACCAATCGTTGAAAAAATTACAGTGACACAAAATCCAAAAACCGTACCCAAAATAATACCCAGAACAGCCAATGCCCCCGCCTCAAACAGAATCAGCTGCGCCATGCCAAACGGCCGCGTGCCAATTGCGCGCAACACGCCAAATTCAAACATCCGTTCGTAAAGCGACATAAACAGCGTATTGACAATGCCAAAAACAACCACGCCAAACAGCACAACGCCCATAATGTACTTGCTGAACTTCGACATCTCGAACATCGCTTGCACCTCTGGCAAAACCTCTATCCAACTGCGCGCTTTGTTTCCCCCTTGCCAATAAGTTTTCCAAAACAGCAGATTCTGATCCTCCGCTGATGTCGAATCGATAAACTTCAGCGCGATCTCGTGCGCGCCTGTGCCGAGAGCGAGCATCTGCTGCGCCTTCCCCAATCGAATAAACGCCATGCCGCTGTTCATCCCCTCATCGGCAAAACGATAAATTCCAGAAACGCGAAACATCTCCTGAGAGAGATCGCCGCTCCCGGCTTGCGCCACCGTCACGACAATCCTGTCGTTTAATCCCACCTCAAGGCGTTCCGCGAGTTCCTCGCCCATGACAATATCCCGCGAATTTGATCCCTCAAAATATGCGCCTTCAATAATCGCATCGTCAATCTGAGACAGATACTGCTCGGTAGATGGTTCGACGCCCACGAGATTGACCGCCGCAACAGTTGCAGGTGAAGTTATCATACCAAAGGCAAACGTCCGCAAGGTGAAGTGCGCCACAATACCTTCTCGCTGAAGATTGACGACCACCGCATCGAGATGGTTAATCGTCAACTCAACTGCTTGCTCGTCGGAAAAACCCTCCCGATGAATCTGTGCATCTCCCAGAAATGATGCGGTCGCCGTTTTGACCATGTTCCGCTCCATCCCCAACCAGAGTGCATCGGCAAAGATAAGTGCCGCAAGTCCAATTCCCATTGCTGTTGCAGCAATAATGGAGCGGCGTTTATGCCGAAAGAGATTCTGCCACGCGAGCTTTATCAGTATCCAGGACATAGTTCCTAATGCGTTCTCATCGCGCTGGCCGGAGCAATTCGCGCTGCTCTCAGCGCGGGAAACAGACTGACAAAAATTGCAGAGACAAGGACCGTAACTGCGGGAATTGCAAGGCTTCGCACAGTGACCGCGGCGTACATCGTCTGAAACACAATACCGCCATAGGAGAACTCTTGCGGCAGTGAGATGCCGTAGATCGACAGCAAGTAATTGAGTCCCGCACCGAACAATGCCCCAATAAAAATGCTGCCAAGCGCGATAAACGCCACTTCAGCCACCACCACTCCGAAGATCTGACCCGGCTTTGTCCCCATCGCTTTCAATACGCCGTACTCTCGCGTGCGCTCCAGCACCGACATCAGCACCGTATTCAGCACGCCAATAGCGACGATCAGCATAATAATCATGCGTCCTATAAAATCGCCCTGTCTATCGGCCTGCATCGCGCGATAAAATGATTTGGCGACAACCTGCCACGGCGACACCTCGAGCCTTGTGTCGTTGATCTGTGCCTCAATCGCCGCAGTGATTTTGGGGACGCGATCCAACGCTTCGGCGATCACGGCGATTTCATGAACGCGCCCGTCGAGCACGAGCAAGTCCTGCGCGTCATCAATATGGAGATAGCACGCCATCCGATCAGTCGCTTTATCACCGCTTTCTGCAATGCCGATAATCGTGTATAAATCATTGGCGATTGCGCCATCCGTGCCCTGTGTAACGAGCACAATTTCGCGACCAACATCCGCCTTCAGAATGCGCGCCAGCCCAACGCCGAGAATCGCTTCGCGCGCGGCGGCGTCTGAAAATATCGCCCCACTGGTGATCTTCCGATCAAACCGCGTGGCCTTCACCTCACGCCCCACATCTACGCCGATGATTTGCACCCCCATCGTCTTATCGCCCACCGAACCGAGCCCTGCCGAATAGATGCGCGGTGCCCACGCCTCAACGCCTTCAACCCCGGCAATCTTCTCGCCGATGGATTCATAACTGTCGATCACATCGTAAAGCGATGGCTTGTCGAGATAGCCCGCGCAATGCACCTGAATATGCCCGATGCGATTCCGCGTGAACATTGAAATAATATCCGAATATGCGCCATCTGACCAGCCAATAAAGACCGACGAAAGCGTGAATCCCACGATCATAGCAAGCGCAGTCAACACAGTGCGACGCCTCTGGCGAAAAATATTGCGAAATGCTATTTTGAGCATCGTCATTTCCTCTGGAGATTGCGCCGCGTGAATACATCGTCACCTATCTGTACATCAAACTCGGCCCTGAGATAGCGCATAACGGTTTTATGCCTGTCCTTGTTCTGCGGCACCATCTCCATCAAAGATGGAATCGTCTTGCCGCCAAATGACACAATCTCTTTGAAATTCAAGATCCGCATCAAATTGCCCTTCTCATCGTAGAAATGTTGCCACACCGGAATCAGATCATCTGCCCGCACAGCTGTGATGAGCTTGCCCCAAACAATCGGAGAATCTTCCTTTGGAACGAACCGGATGTAAAGATGACCCGGTTGCGCGTCATCCGGCACAATTAGATCGTAGATATAATCGTTGAGCATTGACGACTCTTTGACGAGGTCATCATTCGTAAAATCCGACCCCATCCACGACCCCATCATCATCGAGGGCGGCACTTTTATCACCTTGTTGGTCTTTGGGAGATAGTTCCACATTTCGTTGCCGATACGCAGCGTTGTAACGCCCTTTTCCTTTTTGGGCGCGTCAATGCGTATAAAAGTCTTATCCATCCCCTTTGTCCAAATCCTCAGCGACAGCGTGCGTTCCCAGTGCGGCGTAACAATCTGCATCTCCATATCCGCCACACTGGCTTTGCTGCGGTAAAGTTCGTCAATTTTTCTCACAATAGATTCCACATCCCGCTCAGATGCCAAAGGCACAACGGGATAGGCAAACAGGACCACTAAAAACAATCGGTAAATCATTTGTAATATCTTCACGTATTTCTCCTTGCCCCATACCTGCCTCTAACATAAATTTCCCTCACCATGTCCTCCCCTGAAAACTACCACATCCTCATGGATAGCCTCGATCCCCAAAATTCCCCTGTGGTGCGATTTGTACATCGAGCCGCACCTCCGCAACCCAAACATATCGGGGTACTCGACGCATCCTTCAATCCGCTCACCCTTGCCCATGAGGCACTTGTACACCATGCTCAAAATGCTTTTAACTTTGACGAAATCGTCCTCCTCCTCGCCAAAACCAATGTCGATAAAGCCCTCTTTGGTGCAGATCTGGGCCAACGCCTCGCCATGATGGTCAATTACGCGAATTCTGATACCCAGTTAGACACCTGCCTGTCAATTGCTGGATGTAGCCATGCCCGCTTTATCGACAAAGCACACGCACTCAGAGCACATTTTTCACCCGACACCCAAATCTACTTTCTCGTCGGCCACGACACCTTAATACGCATCTTTGACCCGCGCTATTACACCGACATGCCCGCCGAACTCAAAGTGCTATTTTCACTGTGCCACATTGTATCTGCCAACCGCGAAAATCCTTCTCGGGAAGTCTTTCACAGATTTATGTCACACCCCGAATGCGCGCCTTTTGCAAACCGCGTACACCCTCTTCAATTACCCCCATCCTTTGGCAATATTTCCTCTACTGAGGTACGCAACCGCATCCGAGGAGGAGATCCCATCACAGACCTCGTGCCAGAATCTGTCGCCCAATTTATTGAGGCATTTGACCTTTACAAATGAAGTAGGAAGTAAGAAGTAGGAAGGATGAAGTAGAAAGTAAGAAGTAGGAAGTAGGAATAGTGAGACGGTGTATGAAGGCGAGTGAGCGGTGTACAACTGCGCCAGCAGTTCAATCAATTAGGACTGGTCGCAGTTCCAGACCAGTTCACGATGAAGAAACACCCGCCCTGGAGTGGTGTTGGGTGGCCTTCACATTTCTCACTTCACACTTCTCACTTCATCTCGCAGCATGCCAACCAGCATCTCAAGTGCCGACACATAGCCTCGCCATCTGAACCCGGCAATAATGCCCACTGCAATTTCAGAAAACAGAGAATGCCGCCGCCATGTTTCTCGCGCGTGGATATTGGACAAATGAATTTCGACCAGTGGTAAACCCGCGTCTTCAAGCGCGTCTCGCAGCGATACGCTTGTTGTGGTCAGCCCTGCGGGATTCATAAGAATACCATCTACAGAATCGCGCATCTCCTGCACTTTTTCAACGAGAGCCCCCTCGTAATTCGAATGAAAAAACGCAATCTCGCAATCCAGTTCATCCGCCTTTTGTTCGAGATATACGTGAACCTCGTCCATTGTCACAGTACCGTAATGCTCTGCTTTGCGCCGCCCCAACATGTTGATATTGGGACCTTGTAAAACGAGAATCTTCATGAAGTAACCTCTGGGGGCTCTTTACTCAACATCTCAATCAACTGAGACAGGGTAGCTCTCATTTTATCTCGAGAAACAATCATATCGACAAAACCGTGTTCGAGCACTTGCTCCGCGCGCTGTGCTTGCCGCAGAGCTTCCATCTCGGAGGCACTCACAGAAGACCCCGTAATACGCGATCCCGTAAATCCGATCAACGCATTTGGCTCGGCGATATTGATATCGCCAATTGACGCATAACTGGCATTTACACCGGCTGTTGTGGGGTCTATCAAAACGGAAATAAACAGCAGTCCCGAATCTGAAAATTGCGATAACTTGGCATTGACTTTCGCCATTTGCATCAGCGAAAAAATACTCTCTTGCATACGCGCGCCGCCGGACCGGCACACAATAATTAGCGGTGATTGATCGCGCATACATCGATCAATCACCCGACAAATTCGCTCTCCTTCAGCTGAACCGAGTGACCCCCCCATAAAACCAAACTCATGTACGGCAATGCCCACAGGCGCACCATTAACCTTACCCACACCAGCCAACACAGCGGCATCCATATTGGTGCGTTTGCGATACTCCTTGAGCCGATCGGGATAGGGCTGTAGATCGACAAATGTGAGCGGATCGGTCGATTTGACCTCACGACCTATTTCTTCAAACGAATCTTCATCGAGTACAGCGGCGATATATTCGGCACTGGATATGCGAAAGTGATGTTTGCAATGCGGACAAATACCTGTATTTTGCTCGAGTTTCTTTCGGTAAACTATTTGTTCACACCGCTCGCACTTGACCCAGATATTTTCGGGCATACGCTTGCTCACGAGCGTCCGAATGCCAGATTTGAGCTTATTAAACCAGTTCATAAGCGATCTCCATATAGCGATAACAAATTGAAGTATAAGATGTTCTGGCGTTTTTTACAAGGGCAAATCCAAAACCAGCATTCTATCAGCGGTTCCCTTCTATACATCTTCAGAATGTGAAATATTTTATTTAACCAGTTTTTCTATTGACATAGTTTCAATTTTCTTATAGATTTGCTGTTCTAATTTATGCCCTCTCGCAATTTCATATCCTCTTATAATTTTAGCGCAGGAGAAAGCCCTTGCTGATTACAAGTTTGAAAGTTTTCTGTGACCTGATCGAAACGCAGAGTTTTTCCAAAACTGCTGTCCTTAATTCCGTCACCCAATCCGCGGTAAGCCAACAACTCAAAAGCATTGAAAAACGCCAGGGAAAACAACTCATCGAACGGGTCGAAAAAAGACGCCTGACACTCACTGCAGAAGGCGAAATTTTTTACTCTTATGCCCGAGACATTGTCCGGCGCTACGAAGAAATGGAACACCGCATCCAGGCTCTGGGAGGGGTAGTTTCGGGAACTGTTCGTCTGGCATCTATTTACAGCGTGGGAATGCTCGAACTCACACCCTTTCTCAAAACCTACCTCAAAGCCTATCCCCGGGTTAATTTCCGTCTCCAATACGATCAGGTAAATAAAATTTATGACGATGTTGCCAATGGCGAAGTCGATTTGGGCATTGTGCCTTATCCCCGCACCCAGCGCAATGTAGATGTAATGCCCTTTTCACAGGATAAGATGGTCGTGACCATGCATCCCGATCACGCATTGGCCTCTCGAAATGCATTCTTGCCGCAAGAACTCAACAAATTTCCTCTGGTCCTCTTCACCCCCGAAACCCCAACGCGGCGCGCCATTGATCAGTTCTTAAAAAAACACAAAATACGCCCCGATATCGTCATGGAGCTCGATCACATAGCACCCATCAAACACGCAGTAGAAGTCGATATTGGCATCTCTATTTTGCCACTCAATTCCATCGAGCAAGAAATCGCGCGCAAAACCCTTTCATATCTACACTTCGTAGATCGAGATTTTGACCGTCCATTGGGCGTCCTCTTTCGCAAAGGACGCAGTTTGTCAATCGCCACCCAAAAATTGCTCGATATTCTCTTAGACAGCGGTCAAAAAACCGCCTCCTGACCCAATGGAACTTCCCCTCTTCCCCCTCGACATGGTGCTGCTGCCACACCGGCGTGTCCCCTTGCACATCTTTGAAGAGCGATACAAACAAATGATCGGTGAATGCCTTGACAACGACACCGAATTTGGTCTTGTATGGGGAACAGACAACGATTTTAATGACATCGGATGCGCGGCGCGTGTTGTCGGCCTGCTCAATCGCTTTCCCGATGGCCGAATGAACATCCTGATTGAAGGAACGCACCGCTTTCGCGTTATCCAGCAATACGATATCCATCCGTATATATCGGGCTTTGTAGAAGACGTAGAAGACGACGATGAAGCCTTTGACATCGCTTTGGGAAACCGCGCCAAAAAACTCTATTCCGAAGCCATGAAGCTCTCATCGGGCTGGATATCGCCCCAAATACCCGCCATGGAACTGGGTACACTCTCATACATCCTCGCATCAAACCTCACCTTATCCCTCGATGAACAGCAAGCACTTCTGGAAAGCACCTCACCTAATGAACGCCTTAAAACTGTGTCCAACGCGCTCGAAAAGTCACTCGTCACCCTGCGCGAAGTAAAACGCCGGACACGTGGAAATGGACACCTGTTGTAAAACCCAATAACAAAAAGGGCGGGATATATCGCATCCCGCCCTTTTCTTAATAATTACATCTCATCCGATTTGCGAATCGTAAATCGCATCGACCAATTCCATAGATTTTGCCGCATCTTCAAAATTTGTTTCGGGTTGTTGGCCTGTTTTTACGCAATCGATAAAATGGCGATTGATGGCATAAGCTCCAAAAGCGACATGTGGCTTCTCGCTTTCGCTCAGCGTCCAGGGATCGAGCGTGTGCACGGGTTCGACTTTGCCATCGGCAAATACCTGCCCGCCCTCTTCGGGATCGCCAAACATCGAAATACCCGTCGAATGCACTTCCACCGTAAACATCCGACGTCCCATCATATAACAATTTTGTAGCACACCTGTTGCGCCAGATGAAAACTTCACCAGAGCTGTGTGCATATTTCTAAACGTGGCATCCAATCGCCGCACATCGCTCGCCACGGCTTCTACTTCTCCACCGCACAAATATCGCAGCGTATCCACCGCGTGAATACCATCGCAGGTCAGTTTTTCCAGCGCGCCCTTGTAAATGGGTTGCCCGCCCACTTCATTTTTATAAAAATACGACGCTGCGCTGTGCACCGGCCCATTTTCTTCGCATATTTCTCTTCCTGTGCGGATCACCGGCGCAAACCGCCTCTGGAATGTCACGCCCGTAATCACATTGTTCTTTTTTGCCAACAACGCCATCTGTTTGGCCTGTTCAGTCGTTACTGAAGGTGGTTTTTCAATGATGATATTAACGCCCATCTCCATAATATTTGCTGCCAGATCGTATATGTGATGCGGTGGCATAATCGCATAAACCACATCGGGTTTTTCCCGTTCGATCATCGTCACATAATTGGTATATCGCGCGGGAATATCGTATTCCCCCGCCACCTCGATCATACGCACTTCATTTAACTCACACACAGCCACCATTTTGACATCGTCCATATCGTTCAGCGAGGGATAGTGTACACTGCGCGACCGTCCTCCCGCACCGATCATGGCAACCTTGACAATCTTCTGAGAACTCGCCATCTTCTTTCCCATATTGCTCTCCTTTTAAAGTCCTCTCACCTTCCTCAATAAACCGCCTGAATCAACGCGCGCATGTACCCCACGGCAAACGCACGCCCTGCCCACTCAGTACCCGATTGCCAGAACCTGGGGGTGTGGTCCATCATAAACGGGCCATTAAACCCCACCTCCTTGTAGGTTTGCATCGCCTCGTGCATATCGTTTTGCCCTTCATCGATAAACACCTCTCGAAAACTTCTCGGCGTACCCTGAATATCTCGAAAATGCACGTACACAATTTTGTCCCGACCGCCAATACCGCGGATCGCTTCGCAAACATCTTCGCCCATTTCAGCCACGCAACCCTGGCAAAATAGCATGGCATTACACGGGCTGGGAACAAGGTCAAAGATGCGATGATATTGCGCCAATGTCGATACAATACGAGCGGCTCCACCCATCGGTTCGGGAATCGGCGGATCATCCGGATGCAATGCCATCCTCACGCCGTATTCCTCGGACACGGGTATCACGCGCTTCAAAAAGTATTCGATATTTTCCCACATGCCAGCTTCTGAAATTACTTTGTCGGGAACATACACGCGCTCGCGCGCCCATTCGTCGTAATCAAACGTGCTGTATTTGACGCCACCGCGCCCCGTCGCCGATTCCGTGCGAAAATTGCCAATCGGCTTAAAATTGTATCCCAAAGTGGGTATCCCGGCCTCACCCAGATTGCGAATAAACATACACCAGGCATCAATTTTCTCATCCCGGTCTTCCAGACCCAGAGTAAATTCATCCCAGCCATAGCTGGCGGCATTCCTCAAAATTAGACCGTGATCGGCTGCTCTATCTCGCACCTCTTCCCAGTACGCACGGCGATCTTTGCCATCGCGCATATCCATTGACGGATTAATCGTCAGATAGTCAACCCCAATCGCTTTGAGAAAACTCAGCGATTCATCGTTCACCTGCTCGTAGTGCAACTGCTCCTGAATAATCATAGTAGCCTCCATATGAAATCTCAAACCCACAAAAAACACGCGACAGGGCATGCATGAATCACTTGGAAATAGAAGTCAAGAAAACAATAGAGTGCAGACACTAAAACCGACTGGGAGACTGGATGGACTCATCCGGATTCTTACCTATGGCGAGAAGGATTATTGGAATAGTGATCAGTCCCAAAATAAGACCAACCCAACCCGGATAAATCAGCGCCGTCCCCAGATAGCCCAAAATGCCCGCGACACTCATCGTCGTAAGCGCGTAGGGGAGTTGTGTTTTAACGTGATCCAGGTGATCACAAGACGATGCGATACTCGCCATCACCGTAGTATCGCTAATAGGCGAGCAATGGTCGCCAAAAATCGCCCCATCGAGCACAGCCGCGGCTGCCAGAATCGTCAGCGGCAGTCCCCCCAACGCATGTGCGAGCGGAACAACCGTAGGAATGAGAATCGCCATAGTCGTCCAGGACGTGCCAATTGAAAATGCAACAAGAGCGGCGAGCAGAAAAATCAGCAGAGGCAGCAGACCTGGAGAAATAAGTGGAGAAAGTGCCGCGGTGAGATAAGTTGACGTACCCGCATCTGCACAGACCTCTTTGATCGCCCAGGCGAGAATCAGAATAACAATCGCATACCACACGCCGACAATACCGCGCGCCCATGTCGAGACAGCATCCCCCACAGAAATAATCCGCGAACCCGTTTCAACATGCCTGCGCGTAATAGCTATCGCTATCGCAAGCGCGGAACCGAGCATCGCCGCCACAAAAAGAACCTGCGCGGTATTGGCATTTGAAAAACACGCACTCCAAAACGCGCTACTCATCAAGCCAGAATCCCGCCGCGCAGCGAGAACCCGCTCGTGATCCCACGTATCAAAAGCCATTCCCCCAATAACGCACACAATAACGAGAAGCACGGGTAAAACAGCCGCCCACCACACGGGATAAACACCCTCAACAGGCCCAATTTCATCCTGTGCGCGTCCGGTCATTGGCGTCGCGCCCGGGCGCATCACCTGACCCGTTGTTTGTGCGCGGCGTTCGGCGGCGAGCATGGGGCCATAATCGCGGCGAAGATAAGCCGAAAGCAACACAAAAGAGAGCGTGAGCAAACAGTAAAAACGCAAAGGCAGAGCATTAAAAAAAAGCTGGTATCCCGACAGCCCGGTCTTGAGATCGATCATCAAATCCTGAAAAAGGCTGACTTCGTATCCAATCCACGTACTGATAATCGCAATGCCCGCGATAGGGGCTGCTGTTGAATCGACAATATACGCGAGTTTTTCCCGCGATACTCTAAATCGGTCCGCTATCGGACGCAAAGTAGAACCCACGACAATAGAATTTGCATAATCGTCAAAAAAGATAGCAAGCCCCATAAAAAATGCCGCCAACCGCGTTGAACGCGCGCCCTCGGCACGTCGGGCGAGCACATTGGCAATGCCGAGATTGCCACCCGAAAGCGTGGTAACGCGCACCATACCGATAAGCCCTGCGGTAAACGCGAGAATATAGAGCTGAAACGAACTTTCCAAAGGCGTCCAAACATAGTCAATCAGGGACTTTTGCAGCGCAACAACCGGCAAATAATAAAGGGACTCTCCCAGCGACGCGAGAAATCCCCCAGCGAGAATAGAAAGCGAAAGCCCCAGAATAAGACGCCCACTGATAATAGCCACCAGAATCGCAGCGACAGGAGGAAAAAGACTCCACGCCGTAACCGGCGACAAAACCTCTCCGCGTTCATTAGAACCGCGCACAGCAACGAGGTGATAACCCTCGGAGATTGCCACGCCGCGAAATACAATCCCTTCACCCTCAGCAGACGCATCAGGCCGACGACCTCGTGCTTCGGCAAAAGCCTTCTGCAACATGCGATCCGCATCTGGCGATAGCATCCACGGATGCTCGCCGAACTGTTCCCCCAATTTGGGAATCGCAGTCAACAATTGCTCGTGTAAAACGCGCTCCCGGTTTCCCGGCAAAACGCTTACCAGAACCACCGCAAGAATAAGCGCAAAAATAACCCGGACAATTGGATTTTTTAAAAGATCAGACAAATAAACCTCCTGCGCTGTGAGACAGCTCAAATTATTCTCTGTCTTCTTTTTTCTTTTCACCTCTTAATATTCACTTGTAAAGATCACAAAACAATTCTATTTTGGAGCGGGAGGTAAACGCGATGACCGCAAAAACACACTTGTATGCAATCCTGGAAAAAGCCGAAGAAGGGGATCTGCTGAGCCGCATAGTTGATCTTTTTATAATCACCCTCATCGTCCTGAATGTGACAATGGTCATACTCGAAACCGTCGAGGGAATTAATGAAACTTATGGCGAATTTATCGAGCTTTTTGAAACTGTATGCGTGCTGATCTTCACCGTTGAATACCTGCTGCGTATCTGGTGTTGCACCGCAGATACAAGATTTGCGCGCCCCCTGACTGGGCGGTTGGCATTTATGCTGACGCCTCTGGCGCTGATTGATTTCATCGCAATATTTCCCTATTACGTCTTCTTGCTCGTAACAATACCGCCCGAATACACGCTGCCCCTGCGCTTGTTGCGATTATTTCGCCTGCTCAAAGTGGGCCGCTATTCGCATTCAATGCAAATGTTTGGCCGGGTAATATGGCAAAAACGCCATGAACTTTATATCGTAGCATTTGCATTGACGCTCTTATTGGTCATTGTATCCAGCTTGATGTATTTTGTCGAACACTATGCACAACCCGAAGCCTTTTCGAGTATTCCAACAACCATGTGGTGGGGAATAGTAACCCTGACAACCGTGGGCTATGGCGATGTCTTTCCCATAACGCCATTGGGCAAATTCCTGGGGGCAATAATTGCCGTACTCGGCGTTGGGATGTTCGCCTTACCCGCTGGCATCTTGAGTTCTGGATTTGTCGAAGCCATGCAGGAATCTCGCGAAAACAAATGCCCGCATTGCGGGAAAGACATTAACAATCACGGGTGAACAATCCAGATAAAATAAGGAAGGAGTAAATGATGGAACTGGTCATTGGCAGCACAACGCGGCCTCTCAACGCCCTGTCATTTGCAGAGGCGTGTGAACACATCGCAAGCGCGGGATACACAGACGTAGCTGTATTTGCACACGATGGAGTTATACCCGTAAATAATGAAAGCAGTGCCGCGCAAATTGCAGCCACCAAAAAAGCTGCTGCCCAGGCAGGCGTCACCCCATCCATGTTGCTCGGCAGAGCGATGTTGGACCTCGGCGTGGATGGTGCAGCAGATGCGTATAAACAATTATTGGATAACGCCGCCGAACTCGGCGCAAAGTGGATATTGGAATTGGGAACGGGCAAAAAAGAATATTACGGCATATATCCCGAAGTCATGCGCCGTGCAGCCGAACACGCGGAAACCTTAGACTTGGGCATTTCCCTCAAGCCACACGGGGGCATCAGCCTGACAGCAAAAGAATTGATCGATCTGTATCACCAGATCAATCACCCCGCATTTGCGGTAAGCTATGACCCGGGCAACATCATTCACTACACGCGCGGCGAAGTGCGCCCAGAGCAGGAAGTGGATGATATTGCAAAATACACCTCAACGGCGATTATAAAAGATTGTGCATTGGACTCTGAGAACAACCCCAATGTGCAGACCACAGCAGGAGATGGTGAAGTCGATTTTCACCGCATCTTATCCGGACTAACCGGTGGGGGATTCACAGGTCCTCTCTACGTAGAATGCGTCGGATCCAAAACGCCAGAAGGTATCGACCGCGACCTCGCATTCACGCTCGGATATATCAGGGGAATCTTGTCGAGCATAGGGTGTTGCTAATAGGTGAGAAACGACCAATTCAAAGCCCCCCGCAACAGTGTTACGGGGGGCTTTTTTACGTTGGTAAGCTCAGGATTACAATCCAAGGTCCGAAACATAATCTGCGATTCTCTTCGGCTGCCCATCCAGCGTCGTCTCCATTGCGGCGATGACCATAGCATACGAAATAATATTTTTTTCAATGCGCGTCTCAGAAGGCGGTCCTCCGTCGAGCCAATTGAGAAACTCATCAAAGAGATGATCGTGCCCTTCCCATTCAATCTCAGGCGCTTCATAAACCTCTGACTCTTGCCCAACGCGGTGAATAGTTACGGTAGCGCCTTCGGAAATTTCGACCGTCCCCTCTTCAAATTCGGCGCGATAGTGTTCCCGATGCCAGCAGTTGGTAATACCCGCCGCTGAGCTATTACCCTCGTAAAACGTATGTGTGCCATTGTCCATATTCACGAGATACATCCCGCTCGAATGGTGATCAAAACTCGACCATTCGGGATTCCAGCCAAAACCCATAAGCGTATCGGGATCGCCACCCGAAAGAAAACGCAACATGTCAAAATGATGCACTGAGCCTTCAAAGAGAAGACCAAATTCCATCGTATGCCGCCAGGCTTTGCCCCACGACTCAAATTCTCGGTAATCGCAGGCATAGCGCCCAACAATATGCTGGAGACGACCGAGGCGGCCCTCATCGCGAATGCGAACGAGTTCCTGCTTGTTTCGGGCATAGCGATAATTTTGAATAATGGCGCAGGGCAAGCCCGTCTTTTGAGCAGCGCGAACCATGTCTTTGGCCGCATCGAGCGTATCTGCAATCGGCTTCTCGGATATCACGGGCATGCCCGCCTCAAGCGCAGCAACCGTTGCCGGCGCGTGAAACGGCGGCGGTGTTGCCACACCACAAAAATCGGCTTTGACAGCGGACACAGCATCTTCGTGTGAGGTAAAAAGTTGATCATTAGACAGACCGAGTGCCTGCGCCTGACGATCCAGCACCTCCTGATTGACATCGACGAGACCGATAATTTTGATGCGATCTCCAAATTTTTGCGTCATGCGATTGATCCAGCCCCCAGCCATACCACCACCACCCACCATAAGACACGTTTTAACTGCCATAGCACACTCCTGTTATTTGGAAAAAAAGAAACGGCGTGATACACACCGTTTCTTTGCGTAAAATAATAAGGCACGGCAAAATATAATACCACCTACCTGATTTTGCAACTGAGCATTTGCTGGTCTTTCTCCTTGCGTCCAAAGTCGAAATCTAATATAGTCCAATCAATATAATACCCCAGGACACTATACCACAGCATCTAAAAACAACAGGAGGATATTATGGAGGACCTTGAAACACAACAATACCTGCTCGACTTGCAGGGCTACCTCGTCGTTGAAAACGTCTTAACTGCTGACGAAGTAGCAACACTCAATGAACTATTTGACCAACAAAAACTGCCCCCACCGGGCGAAACGCAGCGATTTGGTAGCGCGCCAGACGGGCCGGGCTTTCTGCAATGGGGAAAACCCTTTTGCGACCTCCTCGATCACCCTCAAATTATGCCCATATTGCGCTTCCGATTGGGCGACTGCTTTCGCCTGGATCGCCTCTATGGCATGTACATGAAAGCGGGCATGGGAAGAGGGCGTCTGCACGCCGACTACGGCGCCATGTCGCCCATTTCGGGATCAATGCCAGGCAAATACTTTAATTTTCCCAAACACGAGATCACCGACGGATTCATGGTCGTGGCGTGGAGTCTCACAGACGCGGGACCAGACCACGGGGGATTCTGCTGCATTCCCGGTAGCCACAAAAGCAACTACCGATTGCCACAAAAGATATTCGACGCCCCCGAAAAATCGCCCCTTATAATCATTCCACAGGCACCCGCTGGCTCTGCTATTTTATTTACCGAAGCTCTAACGCACGGGACATCGGCCTGGTACAGCAAGCACGAACGCCGCTCTCTCCTTTACAAATATTGCGTAGCGCACACAGCCTGGAGACCCAATCGCGTCCAACCGCCAACCAACACAGAACTGACACCGCGCCAGCAGATTCTCTTCAGAGAGCCAGCAGAACCCCATCGTCACTTTCCATCGCTCTTTGAGTGATACGATTGCCATATTCTCACTTTTTTAAAATTCGTCCAGTGAAACGTTCTGATTTTTATTACGAACTGCCCAATCACCTGATCGCACAATACCCAACGGCTGAGCGCGATGAGTCGCGTTTAATGGTAGTAAATCGCGCATGTCGCGAGATTGAACATCGAATATTTCGAGAATTGCCCAACTTTTTGCGTGCAGGCGATTGTCTGGTATTGAACGAAACACGGGTATTTCCCGCACGCTTAAAGGGATACCGGCCAATCACCAGAGGCGCAGTAGAACTTTTGCTCCTGCATCCCAATGGCGATAGCTGGGAAGCAATGGCACGGCCCGGGCGGAGATTGCGAATTGGGGCTGAAATTGCTTTTGAAGGATCTGACCTGATTGCCATTGTCGAAGATGTACTCGATTCGGGCAACCGCCGCGTTCGGTTCGAAGGCAAAGGATCGCTTGACGAACTGTTAAAAACGCATGGCCATGTACCATTGCCACCCTATATTCGCCGAGAAGATCGCGCTTCTGATAAAGAGCGGTATCAGACGGTCTATGCGCGCGTGCGCGGATCGGTCGCAGCCCCCACTGCAGGGCTTCATTTTACCCCCGACCTGTTGACAAAAATTGAAGCATTGGGCATAAGTTTAGCGCGAATCCTGCTACATGTAGGGCCGGGAACATTCAAACCCGTGAAAACAGACGATGTGCGCGATCACAAAATGGATGCGGAATTTTGGAAAATCGATGAAAGCGCAGCAGAAACCGTCAACCGATGCCGGGCAAATGGCGGTCGCATCATCGCAGTGGGAACGACATCGGTGCGAACACTTGAATCCGCAGCAGTAAAAATCGGGGCGAATTGGCAACTAAAATCCGGCTCGGACTGGACGCATACCTTTATCTATCCGCCCTACAATTTTCAATTGGTAGATGGTCTAATCACAAACTTCCATCTGCCAGAATCCACTTTACTCATGCTCGTCGCTGCATTCATGGGGCGCAATTTTGCGATACGGGCATACCGGGAAGCCGTACGCGAAGCCTATCGGTTTTACAGTTACGGCGATGCAATGGTGATATTATAGCGAATAAGGAGCACCCCCTTGAAAATCAAAAATTACGAAACTTATGTGCTGGGAACGCCCTGGCGCAATTTGACGTATTTATTTATCGAACTGGAAGACGGCACGCGCGGGGTTGGTGAAGCGCGCGTCCTGGGCAAAACGCACACTGTGCTGGAATTTCTGAAAGATACCAGACGTCACTTTATCGGGCACAGTGTGTACGATATAGAGGACCTGTATTGCCGATTTACACTCCACGATTTCGGTGTGCCCGGTGAAGTTGTGATGACGGGGCTGGCACTCGTAGAGATGGCGTGTTGGGATTGCATTGGCAAATTGACCAATCAGCCCGTGTACAATCTGATCGGCGGCAAAACCATTGAACGCGTGCCCGCTTATGCAAATGGTTGGTACACAGTGGAGCGTTCGCCAGAAGAATATGCCAGAGCAGCTCAAAAAGTGATTGACCGTGGATATATTGGTCTAAAATTCGATCCATTTGGAAATGGCAACCTGGAACTGACGCGCGACGAATTTTTCAAATCCGTTGAATTGATCGAAGCCGTACATTCCGTCGTGGGTGACCGCGTACAAATATTTGTGGAAATGCACGGTCGGTTTGCAGCGCATCAGGCCATCGAAATCGCCAAAGCAATTGAACACCTGCATCCGGGATGGATTGAAGAACCGACGCGCCCAGAAGATTTGGGTGCATTGACCAAAGTAGCGCAACATACATCCATCCCAATAGCAACTGGAGAAAGACTTTACAAAGCCGCGGAATTTAGAGACCTGTTCCCCATGCGGGTCGTGGATATCATCCAGCCGGATTTGAACCAGTGTGGCGGCCTGCTGGAAACCAAGAAAATCGCCTCAACGGCTGAAACCTACAACGTGATGGTCGCACCGCACAACGTCGGCGGAATTATCACCACCGTTGCGACCCTTCACCTGATGGCAACTCTCCGCAATGGCAAAGTACTCGAACATTTTAACGATTTTGCAGATGAGCACGTCAAACGCGCGGGAACACCGTACCCCGAAGTCGTAGATGGTCATTTCGAATTGCCCGGAGGTCCTGGCTGGGGCGTAGAGATCGACATCGACTTCTTACGACAGCACGACGGCGACAAAATAGACGGCATATACGCCGATCCCGGCCTGAACATGTTTGTCAACGCCGACTGGGCCAGACGGGAACAGGATCAGTATAATACATAGGCGCAAAAAGGCAGGGGTTGGACGGTTGGGACTGAACGCTAAAATCTGAAAGCTTATCATGAACTACGCCATCATTCTCGCTGCTGGGTCGGGAAAGCGAATGGGCACGCATATCCCCAAGCAATTTCTCGACCTTGCCGGACGTCCCGTATTGGCCTGGACATTGACCGCATTTGAACGCGCAGACCGCATTGACCGCGTTGTGCTGGTCGTGGGGCGTGAAGACATCGATACTTGTCGAGAACAATTCGGAAAGAAAAAATTCTCCAAAGTCGTCGAAGTGATCGCTGGCGGTGCAGAACGGCAGGATTCTGTGGCATGTGGGCTACAGGCGATACCTCAAGATGCCGACGTAGTTGCTATCCACGATGGCGCACGGGCTTATGTAACGCCCGCAGAAATCAATGCCGTAGTTCTGGCAGCCGCTAAAAGCGGTGCCGCTGTTTTGGGCACACTGGTAACAGATACGGTAAAACGCGTGCAGGGCGATCAAGTCGTAAAAACTCTGGACAGATCGGCATTGCGGGCCGTGCAAACGCCCCAGGCATTTCGCCGCGATGTGATCTTCCGCGCCCATCGTGCCGCACGCGAATCGGGATATCTGGGTACAGATGACACGGCTCTGGTAGAGCGTTTGGGAGAAGCCGTAACCATTGTGCCCGGGCGATCGGACAATATCAAAATTACATCGCCAGAAGACCTAGACATGGGTTTGCACATTTTAGAACAACGAGGCGAAGTGACACCGACATTGCGAATAGGTCAGGGCTATGATGCACATCAACTCGCGGAGGACCGTGCGTTAATTTTGGGCGGCGTACATATTCCCCACGAAAAAGGATTGCTGGGCCACTCAGATGCAGATGTATTGACCCATGTCGTCATCGATGCCTTGTTGGGCGCCCTGGTTGCTGGCGACATTGGTCAGCTCTTTCCCGATACAGACGCCGCGTACAAAGATATCTCGAGTCTCACATTGCTGGCGCGCGTAACTCACATCCTGAAAGAATCACACGCGCAGGTGCTCAATGTGGATGCAACCGTGATGGCGCAACGCCCAAAGCTATCGTCGTACATTGAACAAATGCGCGAAAACATGGCGCGCGCATTGGAAGTGTCGGTTGATCTCATATCGGTAAAAGCAACCACAACCGAATACATGGGTTTTGTCGGACGCGAAGAAGGCATATCAGCACAGGCGGTAGCGTTAATAAAAAAATATTGACTTATCGCGCAGTTTATTCAAAAATCTAATCGCCTCGGGTATCACATCTAAAGGATACAAATTGGAGTACTTTGCTGAACTCTGGAATTCGTTTTTCGCCTACTTTACTGAACTCTGGGATTCTTTTCTCATCTACTTTACTGAACTCTGGGATTCTTTTCTCGCCTATTTGAGAGACCAACCGCCAGGGTGGATTTACTTTTTTTTGTTTCTGGGTGCTTTTTTAGAGAACATAGTGCCTATCATTCCGGGTGATACCCTGATTGTATTCGGCGCGTATTTGGCTGGCATTGGAATAATCGCTGTTTGGCCTGCGTATTTTGTAATGTGGATAGGCAGTGCAGTGGGCTGCTTGCTCCTTTACGCCATCGCATTTGTAAAAGGGCGATCGTTCTTCTTACGGCTCAATATAAAGTTCTTAAATGAAGAAAATCTGCACCGCACCGAAACATGGTTCAATCGCTATGGCGACAAAATCGTCATTTTCAACCGATTTTTGCCCGCCGTGCGGATATTTGTCGGCATTGTGGCCGGCATTAGCCAGATGCACCCCCTGCGTATGACGCTTTACGTGTTATTTGGCACATTATTGTGGAATAGTCTGCTGATCTACTTTGGCTTTACGGTCGGCGAAAACTGGCAAATCGTAGTCGCTGTACTGAAAACTTATAATCGCATACTGGCAATTTTAATGGTTGTGGGCATACTCGGATTCTGGTGGTGGCGACGAAAAAAAAATCAGAGAGAAAAATGAAAAAGACCCGCGTGGGAATACTATTTGGTGGAAAATCAGCAGAGCACGAAGTATCACTACAATCTGCGCGCAACATCATCGACGCGATTGACAAGACCAAATACGAAGTCGTGCCAATAGGAATCGACAAATCGGGCCAATGGTTCTTAAACGAAGCCGAACAACTATTGCCCGAAGCCAATACAGAAGGACTTTCCGACGCAGATCAAAACGCACTGATTACGTTGATGCCAGAAGGGCGCGGTGAACTCGTGGGACAGTCTGCGTCCGACTCGGTCGATGTGGTCTTTCCCGTCTTGCACGGCCCCCTGGGAGAAGACGGTACAGTACAGGGATTTTTGAGATTGGCCGATGTCCCCTATGTGGGTGCCGATGTACTCGGCTCTGCTGTGGGGATGGACAAAGACGTGATGAAACGCTTGTTGCGCGATGCCAATATTCCCGTTGCCGCGTGGCGAACAGTACTTCAGTTCCAGTTGGAAAGTTTGGATGTAGATGATGTGATTTCAGAACTGGGATTGCCCCTATTTGTAAAGCCCGCAAATCTGGGTTCATCGGTCGGCGTGAGTAAGGTACACGACAAAAGCGCGCTAATCCCCGCGTTGGAAGAGGCATTTCGATACGACAAGAAAGTACTGATCGAGGCTTTTGTCGAAGGACGAGAAATCGAATGTTCGGTATTGGGCAATGAAACGCCCATTGTCTCAATCCCCGGCGAGATCTTGCCCCAGCACGAGTTTTATTCCTACGAAGCGAAATATCTTGATGAAAAAGGCGCAATCTTGCACATTCCCGCTGATTTATCCGAAGAAGCTGTAAAGCAGGTACAGGCCCTTGCCATTCGCACATTTCAAATCCTGTGCTGTGAGGGCATGGCACGCGCGGATTTCTTTCTCAAAAATGACGGCACCTTTGTCGTAAATGAAATCAATACCATTCCCGGCTTTACGCGGATCAGCATGTATCCCAAACTGTGGGAGGCCAGTGGCATATCTTATTCGGAATTGATTGATCGCCTCATTCAACTGGGCATCGAACGCTACGAACGCGAGCAAAAACACAAGACATCGTTTTTCTAAAAGGTAAGAGTTGCCAAAAATCGCCCGCTTGTATATCTTTGACGGACCAGCCGCCCTAGCTCAGCTGGTAGAGCACCTGATTTGTAATCAGGCGGTCAGCGGTTCGAGTCCGCTGGGCGGCTCCACAACTTGTGCTGACACGATTTTAGTCAGTAAAAACAACGGGTTATGACAATATGTCGTAACCCGTTTTGCATGATGCCCTTCAAATGCACACATGCACTGCCCCGTGAAACACTCTTGTTCTCAGAATATCATGCCATATATTGCATCTCAAAAAAAGGAGAATAGTTTCGATGGTAGGAACGGGAACAACGGAAATATTCATCACATTTTTATTGGCGATCACAGGA
>JAPOXY010000170.1 GCA_026706845.1 Gemmatimonadota bacterium | reverse complement strand
GCGAGAGGAAAATTTTTGTTGTTACCCCGCTTCGGTGGAGAGTTTAGGGCTTTTGTATCAAGCCTGTGATAGATGCAACTTTTCATAAGCTATCGGCGCATGGTAGGCGATGGAAGAATGCCTGCGATGCGGATTATACCATCCTGGAGTTCTTTCGTTTTGGTGGATGGTTTAGGACTGGGAATAGTCGCCCCTCAGCGACGGCAGGCTTCTGAGACTTTGCCCAATCTCTCGGTCAACTCTAGACATTGAGACGCTTCCGGGCAAGTTTTTTCTGAGCAACAGTCATCGTGACTTCTTTCTTTTGCTTGGGGAGACGCTTCAGAGTAAATCTCAAAGCAAATCACACAGCTAAACAGCATTTCGGCTTTCGGCAACAGCCTTTCTAAACCTTTTCTGGTGGTTTGCACGCTATTATATAGAACCTACCTGTTTACTTCGGAATTTTGAGGTACCTATCAAACCAGACGATGATGCGTTTCCAATAATCTATCTGGTTGGCATATCCCCACTCCGACGGTGCGTGAAGTTCACCCTCATATTTTGCATAGGCTACCTGTTTTCCCAATCGGCGGAGAGCTACAAATACTTCGTCAGCGAGAAAAGACGGTACCGCGTAATCAAGGGCTCCGTGAATGACCAAAAGTGGTGTTTGCACCCTATCAAAGTAAAAGATGGGAGAATTTTCGATATATCTATTCCGAAAGCGCCAGGGTGTACCGCCCATTCTCCCTTGACCTTCTTCAGCCCATGGAATTCCATAGGTTGATCCGTCTTTTCTCATCGAATTGTACATACTAATCAAATTGCTATATCCTCCACTGATTACGGCGGCTTTAAAGCACGTTGTTTGGGTAACCAAAGCGAGAGTACTATATCCTCCATAACTATGTCCTATCACTCCAAGCCGATCTGGATCAGCAATCCCCATCTCGACGGCTTTATTTACCCCTGGAAGCACTGTTTTTGCAATGTCCTGCATCGGCGTTCCTACCTGAAGTGGAGCATCAGGACAAAGAACCACATATCCGCGCGTAGCGAGAAGTTGTAAGTTATAAACGCCAGGCCCTTCTAGGCCGAATGTATTTATCTTGCTCGACATCCAACTGCCGCCATATACATAAACTACAAGAGGATACTGTTTCCCTGTTTCATAGTTAGGGGGAAATAATAGTGCGCCTCGTAGCGTTTGGCCTTCCATATCTCGCCACTCAATGAGGCGATTCGTTCCTAAGGTAGCTCTGCAAATCGATGGGTTAATATTAGTCAATCGTCTTGGATCTCGGAAATCAATGCCTGCGATCCAAATATCTTCACAACGTTGCGCATCTTGTCTGGTGTAAACTACCTGCTGACTATCATCAGAAACATCGATCATGTAGATAGCTGGGGAACCAAATTTCGCGTCTTCTTCCAAAACCTTTGACGATAGCCCCGTGGTAAGATTCACTTTATAGATTCCGACACGTTTGGTTTCTTGGTGCTGAGTAATTAGAAACAGTGACTTTTCTTCTTGAGGAGACCAGAAGCGTCCTCCTTCGATCGGAGAGACCACCTCCACCAATTCTCGATCCGAGATATGTGTAACAGGCACTACGGTTGCATCCAATACTGAAATACGCCATAGTGTGTCAGAAACAAGGAAGTACAGATTTTTCCCCTCAGCGTCCCATAAAGGTGGACGGTAGGTGTGGTAAAAATCGGAATGTGATCCCTTAGTTAAATTTCGTGGCTTCCCCTCGCTGGCAGACACAATGAAACAATTTCCCCTTGATATGTAACTTAGTAGCTTACCATCTGGGGACCAACTGACGGAAATTCCTCGGGTCTGCTGGATCTCTGACGCAACAACCTTAATTTGTTTATTAGACAGAAAAATAATGAGAAGATCATAGGTGGAGGACTCCGGACCCGATCCGGAGTCCTCTTTCAAGACCGTACAGGCGACCTTTGTGCCGTCGGGTGATATCCAGTACCCGATTATTTTCATCTGGCATGCGATACGCTCTACTTTTCCCGTAAAAACGTTAACTATAGCAAGATCAGAAAGATAAATATTAGTGACAGCAACGTTCTGTACATTGTTCTTCGGGAGTCTCGGAGGGTCAAGCATTCCGAGTACTTTAGGTGAATGGTAAACAATAACTGAAGACTGAAGGTTACTTTTTTTTTCATCCATCTGTCTTGAATGACTTATGATGAGATCGAAGCCATCTTCAAGGGTCATGCCTTCTGGCAAGACTTTGCAGAGAATCTTCTGGCTATCTGGCATCCAACGAACAACTTCGGAACCATAGTAGGAACGAACGATAACGTCTGATCTGCGCCTCAATCTATCAGATGATCTTTCCCAAACCCAGAGCTGCGCTTGGCCATCTCGGTCCGAGAAAAAAGCAAGGTAATCCCCATTGGGTGACCAAACAGGTCCCCAGCTACTGCCCTTCCCTTGGGTCAAACACCTCGATTCGCCAGATGACGTGTTGGTGATCCAGACATCACAACCAACTCTTAGTTTGGGAGTGCCTGAGCGGCTGAAAAAGCTATATCTATTGTCGCCTGGAGACTCCCTCCTAAATGGATCTTGTATGGTATATGCAACCCATATGCCATCAGGAGATAGGTCAATGGGTGTACTCGGTGAGAACGACAGCGATTTAACAGTATCTTTAATGCCTAAAGCCATTTTAGCTCCAATTTATCGGTTTTGAGGTAGTGTTTGGTCTTGGGAATAGCATCATTTAGTCGTTCGATTCCTTTGGAGGGTTAAGTCTTTTGAATATACCCTACGGTATTGTGCCTATGTTAGTTGAAATAGTAGAGGCTCCAATGTAAATTGGATACAGTAGTTTCCATCCCGAAAACGCTGTGTCCTCAACCAAAGGAGCCCGTGATGAAAAATCGCACAAAGCCCCCAAAGTCAAGGCTATCCACAAAGACGATGCAACGCCACAGACACCCACAGAAGAAGAGATGACCGCAATGGATACACGCATCGCTCTGATCCAGGCCTTGATCCCATTAGGATTAGACGCCGTGGCAGAAGAATTGCAGCAGGAAGTGACCCGCTTAGCCGGGGATAGATACACGCGCAAAGAGCGGCAAAACCCCAATCGTCGGTGGGGCAGTCAACAAGAGTCTGTGTATCTGGCCGATCAAAAAGTGGACTTGACCCGTAGTGTGAGTTGATCAATCGCCGATCCTTCCGCACGCACAAGGAAGCGCGGTTGGCTATCTTCTCCTACATTGAAGGATGGTATAATCCGCATCGCAGGCATTCTTCCATTGCCTACCAGGCACCGATAGCTTATGAAAAACTGCATCAATCACAGGCTTGAAACACAAGCCCTAAATACTCCACCAAAACGGGGTAACTCCAATCCTGAGCGTGTCATTTCTGCACGGGATTTTACTCGCTCTTTGTTTGCTTCTGCCTCGGCTAAGAGTTCATTCAAGCGTTCAATCTCAGACTGTAGCTTTGAATGCTTTTCGCCTGTTGCTTGCTCAACATCCCTACGGGCCTTTTCTAATGCTTTCTGGTATCGCGCTTGTTCCTTTTCTACTTTTATACGCTCCCTTTCTATTTCCTTCCGGGCACGTTCTTCTTCCCGCATCTGCTCGCGGATAGCACGCTGTTCTTCCTTCTCTTCTTGCTTTATCTCCTCAAACCCGTGGACCAGGCTGAGCTCATTGATCTTGAGATTGAAATACTCACGGGTAATCTGGCAACCCATAGTCTCCCCAAGCCGGTTGACTGCGTTAAACAATGACTCAATGCGTCTCTCAATGCTTACGATATTGTTATATTTTACTTTCATTATGAGAGAATCGCTCTCTCCATTAAATGCACGAAGCATGAGCTTTATCTTCTCATTGACCATTTTTTGTCCTGCTCTTACGCTATTATTTACTGTCCAGTTTGAAGGATAAAGAAGGGCTGTTTTTCGTCTGATCAATTCCTTTTGTTCTCTGCGGATAGCGGACAGTTCTGTTTTGTACTGCTCAGAATTTTCAAAGTCATATTTTGGTTCATACAAACCAAAACTTTGCATGTCCAACTCATCTTCAAGCGGCCTGAGCTGCTCCTGGAGACGCTCTACCTCATCACTCGCTTGTTCTATCTCCTTCTCTGTTTTTTCTCTTTCTGCCTTAGCGGATTTGTTCGCCCGTTCTATCCGCGATGCTTCACGTTCTACATCAATAATTGGCTGAAATCTTTTAAGTCGCTGCCTTGCTTTTATATATTTATGTGACACAAAAATGAACAGTGCCAAAATTACTACAAAGAACAGTTCAAACATACTTCCTCCTCTTTGATATAAATGAAAAATGCCCTGCTTATTTTACATGATAGACGGGGCATTCAAGGCTGTCAAATAGTTTGACAAAATAAGGCATTATGCTACTTTGCTACATAATCCCCTTTTTAATGGCACGATGCAAGCTCCGCAGGAAGGGAGTACACGTGGAAATCACCGTCACACCGGAAGAGCACGCAGCCGAATCTCTCACCGACGCGCACCTGAAACAGGCCCTCGATGCCATTCGAACGGAGGGCTACATCATCCTCAATGCAGTGGTCGCACACGAACACCTCGATCTTCTCTGTGAGCGGATGACCGAAGACATAGAGAAGATCATGAACGCCCCTGCGCCACCCCATAACTTCGTTTGGGGAAACGTCCAGCAGGAGCCGCCCCCCTTCCCCCCGTACGTCTTTCGCGACGTTATGGCGAACCCCTGTGTGGTCCAGGTCTCGAAAGCCCTACTCGGCGAGGGGATCTTCAACAATCGCTACACCGGCAACACCAACTTGCCGGGCAGCGAGCTCCAGCCGGTACATGTTGACTCGGGACAACTCTGGCCAAACCTGGATGTCGCGCATCCGCCGTCCAAAGTCATTGTCAATATTGCCCTGGACGAAGTGACCGAAGCCAACGGAAGTATCGAACTCTGGCCCGGCTCCCATCTGGAAACGCAAAAGGTAGATGGAGATGATATCAAGGTCGAAGAACACCTGCATGAAGCACGCCGGAAAGTGGCACCGCCGGTCCGGGGGAACACAAAAAAGGGAAGCATTCTGATCCGCGATCCCCGGCTCTGGCATCGGGGAATGCCAAATCTCTCCGACCAAACGCGGTTCATGATCGCAGCGATCTACTGCTGCCACTGGATGCGTCGCCTTCCCCCTCTCCGGTTCAATACTGGTTGTGAAACCGCCTTTGCAGAAAGCGACCTGGACCCGAACATAATTTTTGTGGATGAACCGATAGACTACCTCTTCAGAAACCGACCCTACGATTACAATGGCACATAAACTGGCGTGAGAAATTAAGATGCCGACAAGGGTCGCTCTATTCGTATTGGTGTTCCTGAGACGATCGATGAAAGGAGTCTGCTTTGACCATTAAAGAGCTCGATCTATTTGCAGTCGGAACAAGACGAGAGAACGGTACGCTCAGTCCTCACATTATCACCCGTATCATCTCAGACGATGGTGTAGTCGGTGTGGGCGAAATGTCCGACCTCAGTATCCGAAACATACCCGACATCAACCATCTCGAGTATATACTTCGGAAATCGTTGATCGGAATCAATCCATCCGATCCAACCGCCATCGATCCGATCGTCGACGGATATAAGGGACAAATTGGTGCAGGTGTGGATATTGCGATTCACGACCTTCGGGCCAAGAGCCTGGGCATTCCAATTCACGACCTCTATGGAGGTGCTTACCGAGATCGCTACAAAATCTGCTACCCCATCTTTCGACAATTCGAAGAGGCGGACGTCGCACCCAACGTCGAGCGAGTCGGTC
>JAPOXY010000169.1 GCA_026706845.1 Gemmatimonadota bacterium | reverse complement strand
GGGAAAACAAAAACAACGTATTTGAACGCATGCGTGCCGAGCGCGATCGGCAAGCCAAAGAATACCGCGCCGAGGGCGAAGAAGCGGCTCTGAAAATTCGCGCGGAAACCGACCTTGAAGTTGCGCGACTCAAATCCGAAGCCCTGCAAAAATCGCAGCTAATTCGCGGTGAAGGCGATGCCGAAGCATTGCGTATCTATGCCGATGCCTTTGAACAAGACCCTCGCTTTTTTCAATTCTGGCGCACCCTCGAAGCCTATGAAAAAACCCTGGGCGAAGGAACAACCGTCGTGATGCCTCCCACCAGCGACTTCTTCAAGTACCTGACTAAAAAGCGTCCACGGTAAAAATGGTTGTAAGGGACGGCCCATGTGCCGTCCCGTCTGTACCCCATCGCCCTGAATTTGAGTGTAGGCTACGCCTCAACGCAGAGGCAACCCCATGTCTGCCCGTTCAACCCAAATCTCGTATCTCTGCTTTCTCCTCCTCTTTTCTTTTTCCGCAGCAAACGCGACAGAATGGCACAAATTTGAACGCGATGGCCTCGCCTTATACCTCGCGCATAACGATGCGGTTCGGGCAGGGGAATTGTTGAACGCGCTCCTTATTGGGCGCAATGAAATCCGGCGCAAACTGGGCGGCGCCCCCGAAATTCCCATAGCGGTTTATCTCGCGCCGAACGAAGCTGTTTTTCGAGAATTGACACACGGGCGATTGCCGCACTGGAGCGCGGGGGTTGCATTCCTCGAATCGCGCACCATTGTTCTACAAGCCAGCGCCGACAACTTACTACAGGTTGCGCGGCACGAATTTGCCCATATATTTTTGCACGCCATCGCGCCATCACGCGTGCCCGTCTGGTTTCACGAAGGCGTGGCGATGTGGGCGTCGCACGAGTGGCGCTTGCGACAAAGCGCGGCTGTGTTTTACGCGGTCTTTTCGGAAAACTTAATCCCGCTCTCCGAAATTGATGAAGTCCTTTCTTTCCCCTCGGCAAAAGCCGATCTGGCTTACACGGAAAGTTTGCTGGCAGTCTCGTTTTTGATCCGTTTGGGCGGTCCCAATGCCGTGGTCGTCATGCTCTCCGAACTGGAAGCAGACGCGCCCTTTGAAGTCGCATTATTTCGCGTAACTGGCGAAACGCCCCGCGAATTTGAACGGCGATGGCGCGATGATGTACAGGCGCGATTCAGTCTGATGACACTACTCTTTTCGCCCGATTTGATCTGGCTGTATCTCACCTTGCTCTTGCTACTCGCCTATATATGCGTGAGACTGCGGAATCGCGCGACCTTGCGGCGGTGGGAAGCCGAAGACGCAGCCGAAGAATTGACCCTGCAATTGCGCGTATATCGCCGAGAGGACGAGCAGTGATCATAGGCGTAACAGGAGGCATCGGCGCGGGAAAAAGCACCGTATGCGCCGTATTTGAAAAAGCCGGCGCGCACGTAATCGACGCCGATTCAACAGGTCACGAAGTACTCCGCGACCCGATTGTAATTCGCAACCTGACCGATGTGTTCGGCCGGAAGATCCTGGATGCCGACGGACAAATCGCACGCCGGGAATTGGGCAAGCGAGCCTTTGCGTCTGACAAAAATCGCGAAAAACTCAACGCCATCGTATGGCAACCGCTTCGGCAGTTATTGCTGGACAAAATTCATGCGGCTCTGGATCGAGAACCCACACGCCCCGTAGTTGTGGATGCGGCCCTGCTGGTCGAGCGCGGCGATCCCAAAAAAATCGTCGATGTACTCGTCGTCGTAACAGCCCCCGAAACCTTGCGGATTCAGCGGACAATGGCGCGATTGGGCATCTCCAGAGCCGAAGTTATGGCGCGACTATCCGCACAATTACCCGAAGAAGACAAAGTCGCGGTCGCGGATTTTGTCGTAGTCAATGACAAAACACCCGCCGTGTGTCGCCAACGCGCGCGGGCTATCTGGAACAAATTGCAATGTGAGGAACAATGAATTACACGCCACATACAGAACGCGATATTCAGCACATGCTCAATGTGATCGGAGTAGCATCCGCTGATGATCTATTTGCACCCGTTCCCGAATCGCTGCGTCTGAACGCGCTCAATTTGCCCTCTGGAATCAGTGAAATGGAAGCGATGGCTTTTGTGCAATCGCTAACCGACCGCGGAAGCGAGACACCCCTATCATTCCTGGGCGGAGGTGCTTACGATCACTTTTCGCCCAGCGTGGTCGATGCCATCATTTCGCGAGGCGAATTTTTTACAGCCTACACGCCCTATCAGCCCGAGGTGAGCCAGGGAACCCTTCGGGCTATTTTTGAATTTCAATCCATGATTTGTGAACTGACCAACATGGAAGTCGCCAATGCGTCCATGTACGACGGCGCTTCTGCACTGGCCGAAGCCGTACTTATGTCTGTCCGGCTAAACAACCGCACGCGCGTCTTATTGCCGCGTAGCCTGCACCCGTTTTACCGCCAGGTGGTAGCGACCTATGTGCGGGGTATAGATCTCGAACTCGTGGATATTCCCTGGTCTGACTCCGGCGCACTGGATATCCCCGCTTTGAAGCGCGAATTGAACGACAACACCGCCGCCGTAGTCGTGCAAAATCCGAATTTTTTGGGCGTACTCGAACACCTGTACGAAATTGGCGACCTCGTCAACAATACCAGAACGGCTTTTATAGCCTGCGTCAACCCCATATCCCTGAGCGCGATTCGCCCACCGGGCGACTTTGGCGCCGATATAGTCGTAGGCGACGGACAGCCACTGGGCCTACCCCTGTCTTATGGGGGACCTTATGTCGGATTTTTTGCATCTCGGGACAGCCATGTACGAAAAATGCCCGGTCGCATCTGCGGCGAGACCATCGATGTAGATGGCAAACGCGGCTTTGTACTGACATTGCAAACGCGCGAACAACACATTCGACGCGAACGCGCCACATCGAACATCTGCACCAACCAGACCCTTTGCGCAACCGCAGCAACCGTGTACCTATCCTCCGTCGGACCGCAGGGCTTTCGCGAAGTTGGCGAATTGAACTGGCATCAAAGCCACCGCGCTTTGCAGACATTGACCGCATTAGACAGTGTGCGCCAGAAATTCTCCGGTCCAATATTCAACGAATTCGTTCTGGAAACAGACCGCAAAGCATCCGATGTCCTGGCTGCCTTGCGGCATCAGGGCATTGAAGCCGGCATTGACCTGGGCCGATTTTATCCCGAACTCGAAAATTGTATTCTCACATGTGTCACAGAAAAACGCACAGACGCCGACATTGATCGCCTGATCAATGCGTGGAGGACATTGTAATGGATCGCGATATATTGATCTTTGAACGCGGCGCGCCAGACAGGCGCTGTGTCGCATTTCCCGCTGCCGTGGATTCCGGAACAGCCATACCCGAAACCATGCGCCGCGACATCCCACCCTGCCTCCCCGAAGTGAGCGAACTGGAACTCGTGCGCCACTACACCGCGCTCTCACAGATGAACTTCAGCATCGACACGCATTTTTATCCCCTGGGATCCTGCACGATGAAATACAATCCCAGAGTACACGAAAAAGCTGCGCGTATCCCACAAATCGCGGGACTGCATCCCCTATCGGAAAATGCCCAACCCGCCCTGCAAGTCATCTGGGAAATGGAACAAGTGCTCAAAGCCGTCAGCGGAATGGACGGATTCACCTTTCAACCCACAGCCGGAGCGCAGGGCGAATTCGTGGGCATCTCACTGATCGCCGCCTATCACAGGGCACAGGGCAACGCAAAAAAAATAGTACTCATCCCCGACTCTGCCCATGGAACAAATCCGGCAACCGCAGCAATCTGCGGATATGCAGTACAGGCGATAAAATCAACAGAACGCGGCACAGTCGATGTGGAGGACCTCAAGACGCATTTGACCGAAGACGTAGCCGGTTTGATGTTGACCAATCCCAACACATTTGGCGTATTTGAAGACGAAATAGAAGACATCGCCGCATTAGTACACGACGTGGGCGGCCTCTTGTATTACGATGGCGCAAACTTAAATGCCTTTCTGGGTCAATGCCGGCCCGGCGACATGGGATTTGACGTCGTACACATCAACCTGCACAAAACATTTACCACACCCCACGGAGGCGGGGGACCCGGCTCTGGTCCAGTAGGCGTAAAAAAGGCACTCTTGCCATTCTTGCCCCTGCCCGTAGTCCTGAAAGAAGGGGATACATTCAAACTCGACTTTGACCGCCCGGAATCCATCGGCAAAGTGAGTTCATTCTACGGCAATTTTGGCATGGTAATACGCGCACTGGTCTATGCCAAAATGCTCGGTGCAGAAGGCATGCGCCGCACCAGTGAAATGGCCGTCTTGAATGCCAATTATATCGCGGCAAAACTCGACCCCCACTACGACCGCCCCAAAAATGCACAACCCATGCACGAAATGGTATTCTCGGCATCGCGACAAAAAAAGGCGAACGGGATCACCGCAACCGACATCGCCAAACGGCTGATCGATTACGGCGTCCATCCGCCCACGATCTACTTTCCCCTGCCCAATGTCGCGCCCGAAACCATGCTAATCGAACCGACCGAAACCGAAAGCCTCGAACAGGTCAACGACTTTATCGAAGCCATGATTCAAATCGCAAAAGAAGCCGAAGAAAATCCCGACCTGCTCAGAGAAGCCCCCCACGCAACACCCGTGCGAAGACTGGACGAAGCAACCGCTGCGCGAAAACCCATCCTGCGCTGGAAATTGTAAAACACCACACCAAAAGGCAGGTGCTATCATGTCCTTCCAATTCAAAGAAAAACACATCGCCGACTACCACACCCTCGGCTATACCGTTTTCCGGGACATCATACCCACATCCCTACTCACAGACCTTCGCCGCGTCGCCGACAAAGCCAGGGAAATAGCGCGCGAAGTCACCGGACCACAGGCGCAGCGTCTCCAGCCCATCGCAAAATACGACCTCGACCAGCGCCCCTTCAAAGACTACGGCGCGTTACCAGAACTCAACGACGCCATCCATCGCGTCCTCACCCCGCAGCACTACCACGCCGACCTCGACCGCACCGGCATCCTCCTCGAACCCGCCGAATATCCCTGGTGTACGGACTGGCACCGCGACTGGCGCGATCACATGCCCCGGGAAGTATTCGAATCTGAATTTCGCGAAGAATGGCAATGGCAATCATTCCACATCGACTACCAGAACCAGATCAACTGTGCCCTATACGAAGACCCCGCCACCTGGATCGTACCCGGCAGCCACTATCGCCAGCGCAACCTCCCCGGCGAAATCGCCGCCAAAAACGCCTATGACCGCGAAAAATTCCGCAATCAGAGACCCGTATCCCACGAACAACAAGAACGCGACTGCCTCGACTACACGCGCAACATGCCCGGCGCTATTCAACTGCGCCTCAACGCGGGCGACTTCGCCCTCTACCGCTCCAGCGCCTGGCACCTCGGCAATTACGTCCCCTACCGCAAACGCGCCACCATCCACGACTTCTGCGGCACACCTGAATATTCGCAACACATCAACGAACGCGTGGAAAGAAAAGAAACCGCCATCAAACGCCTTGCATCTGAGACATAAACACATCCGGCGTCATGCACATAACTATTGTCTCTGCATTTTACTATTCGTAAATTTAGCAATAATTATATAACACACGTTCACTTACAGGAGCCACGCTATGCAACTCACACCCGAACAAATCCGCGAATTTTACGACCGCGGTTACGTCAAAATACCTGGAGCCATATCAAAAGCCATGGTCGATACCGCGCGTCAGGCCGTCAACCACTCCATCGGCATCCTGGGACCAAATGGCGAAGACATGTCCAAACACCGCGCAGCGCAATTCTGCCGCGACTTGAATGGCGCCCCGGTCATCATGGACCTCTTCAACGCCAGCCCGGTCATCTCTCTCGCCGAATCGCTCATGGGAGAGGGCAACTTGCAAAAACCCATCAAAGGCGCGCAAGTCGCCCCGCGCTTTCCCACAGTAATCGGCGAAGTCCCACCCGAACCGCGCGGCCATCTCGACGGCATGGGCACCGGCACAAACGGCATGCCAAAAGGCGTGTACCGCCGCGGATTCACCGCCTTCGCCGTCATCTATCTCGCCGACGTACCCGAACCCTACAGCGGCAACTTCACCGTCTGGCCCCGATCCCATCGCTTCTTCGAAAACTACCTCAAACGCGAGGGCCTCGAAACACTCTCCAACGGCACCCCGCGCGTTGACCTGCCCGAAGGCCCGGACATGGTCACCGGCAACGCCGGCGACCTCATCATCGCACACCATCAGATGATCCACACCGGTGGCCCCAATGCCTCGCCCAACATACGCTACGCCGCCATCGCGCGCCTCCGCCACATCGACTGCGACAAAAACGGCAACGAAGGCTTCCAGGACATCTGGCGCGAATTTCCCTGCGTACGCGATGTCTTATCATAGGGTTCACCATGTCCGTCACCATCACCGAAGCGCAAAAACAACAATACAAAGACGAAGGCTATTTCATCCTCGAAGCCGTCATACCCGAGCACCACCTCGAACTCCTGCGCGACGAATGCCAGACCTTCATCGACACCATGCACGCGCGCATGGACGAACAGGGCACGGACACCATCGGCATCAACCACCGCAACAAACGCTACTTCGTCTCCAACTGCTTTCGCCAGCAACCCAAACTTCGCGCCTTCCTCTTCAGCGACCTCATGGCCGAAATATGCCGTGCCACCCTCGGCGACAACGCGTACCTCTTCTGGGAACAATACGTCGTCAAAGGCGCGGAAACCGGCATGAAATTCTCGTGGCATCAGGACTCCGGCTATGTCGGTTATCCCGACCACAAACCGTATCTCACCTGCTGGTGTGCGCTCGACGATATGAGTGAAGAAAACGGCACCGTCCACCTCCTGCCCTATTCGCGCAGCGGCATCCGCTCGTGGGTACACCACATCGTCGAAGAAGGCAGCAACGACAAAGTCGGCTACTTTGGCAGCGACCCCGGCCTCATTGCAGAAGTTCCCGCAGGAAGCATCGTCGCCTTCTCCAGCATCGTCTTCCACAGCAGCAGCACCAACACCACCCCAAAACTGCGCCGCGCGTACCTGGGCCAATACTCCTGCGAACCCATCCTATCATCCGACGGCAGCAAACTCTGGGGCAACGCCGAACCCTTCCTCCGCAATGGCAAATCCACAGTCGGTGACCCGCCACCCGACTTGCCATCGAGATTGTAAACTAAAACTCCCGCCACCAGTACGGATGGGACAACTCCCCCGGATAAGAGGAATGAACCAATTCGTAAACCCCTGTACCTCGCCGATCTCTAAACACAAACTCGTAGCGCCGATGGGTCTCGTAAAACCAGACCTCCGAAGGCTTCTGTCCCGCCGCAGAAGTCCGGTAATCAATGTCATCGGGCGGCCCATACTGAATATAAACCCGTCCCCGGTCCGTATCCGCCCCCCTTACGCCAGCCCCAAAATGTGTCTCCACATAATGCATACGTATCAAATGCTGCAACAGACGCTCATTGGTCGGCGTATCCGGCACATCGTCCAACTGCTTCCAAAACACCTTCAAAAACGCCAGCCTGGCGGGCCAACTCTCCAGCGCGTCATAAGTCCGCCGCGTCTTCTCATCGGCGATATACCGGATATCTGCATAATACCGGATCAAATCCCTCTGCACCTGCGTAAGCCCCTCGGGCAAATCTTTTGACACCAGAAAAATGGGACGTCTCGTCTGAAAATACTGCCGACTACTCCCATCAAACGCCTCCACCTGAAGATCATAAGTCCCCTCCCGCAAACCCTCTGTATCAAGAACCTCTGCCCTCACACAACTCTCTCCCGGCTTTAAGAACCGCTTGGCCGGATAAGTACGCACAACCACCCCCTCTGCATCGATCAGACGGTATCCCATAATAAAACTCTCTCCCGACGACGACAAATTATACACCTCAAAATAAATCTGCAGCGGCTCTCCGATAACATAATTTCGGGTAATATTCGGCACGACCTTCCAGCCCTGCTTGACAAACCGATGCACTTCCCCGCTTCGCGCCACATGAGAAGCCAATTGCAAATCGCTGAACACCAGCCCCACACGACGCTCGTAATCCGGTATCTCAAGCGGCACAGTACAACGTCCACTCGCCTCCGCATGGATATCCTTAATCTGCACAATCAGCCGATAAGCACCTGGCTTCAAATCAAAGAAAACAGCATCCTTAAACGGCGCCCCGATCCCCACATCCAGCTCCGGCACAGCAACCTGCTGAACCCATGTCCGGTGAACCACCCGATTATCCAGCGTATCCAGCACAACAACAACCAGAGAAATCTTCCCAACGGACTCACCCGCCTGTTCCCGAAGCTCGAGCTGACTCGCATCCAGCAACAGTGCCACCTCCTGTCGGGTATATCCCTCAGGACCTCGAAAAGCCGACAAATCCACAAAAAAACGCAGGTTGCCCGTACTCGTCAAAGGCAAATCCTGCGCTCCAATGCCACCCGCATGCGACCAGATGAGCAGCACCGCTACACAACGTATCCATCCCATGATATATTTCCAAAATTAAGAAATTAGATGACCTGCCTCCTCCATCAACCGCAGCCAATCCTCATGACCGCTTGCCACCCGCCCCGGATCTATCGCGCTCCTCGCAACAAAGCCGGGCACATCCTCGCGCCCGGTTGGCAACCTGTAATCGCTATATCGAATATCCAGACTCCAGCGAATGTGATCGGACGCATTGGGAAACGAGCGATGTATGGTCTTATGCTGAATCAGCGCAGCGCCCCCGGCTGGCAAAACGGACAAAACGCGGTCACCCGGCGGCAGCCGATCCTCGGGAATCTCCTTCTCTGAATCCGCCGGATCGTGTGGAAGAATACCGTGCTTGTGACTCCCCGCCAAAATCTCCAGGCAGCCATTCTCCACATCCGTATCCACCAGCGGCACCCAGAAATTGACCATAAACGTCTCCTCCACCTCCGGATCCAGAAACGCGATATCCTGGTGCCACAACACCTCTTCCTCACCGGGCATCTTTGCGCGAATATTAAACTGCGGATGCACCAGAATCTCCGGCCCAATAATCGACTCCACCACATCCAGAATAGCTGGATGTGTCAGGAAAAAAAACAAACCCGCAGTCTTGTGAGCCTTGCCCAAAATCTCACCCACAAAACGCTTATCCGTCCCCAAAGCCTCGCACAAATGCGCCAATCGACGCTCAAAAGACGCATCTTCAAAAAGACACGCCAATTGCCCCAGAGCATAAGCTTCCCTGGCCTTCTGGCATCTTCAAAAAGACACGCCAATTGCCCCAGAGCATAAGCTTCCCTGGCCTTCGGGCCAATCACCGCATCAAACTCATCCACAAGCGGCTGATACGCCTCTGGGGGCAAACATTCATCTATCAACAAATACCCTTCATCCTTGTAAAAAGCAACCTGCTCATCAGTCAAACCATCCATGATTCATCTCCTATTGAGTCCACGCCTCACAGCCCCTGAACGGCATAGTCTCCCCTGGAACATATCGCGGGCGCGCCGCATACACATTTGCAACATCGGGATCGGCTTTGCCGCGCACGAGAATATTCTCGTGATCTTCTCTATTCACCCACGTCGTCGTCGGAATATACCTCAACGTAAGCCCAACGCGCCACTGATCCGAAGTATTGGCATTGGAACCGTGGATAATATTCGGATTGTGGATCGAAACATCGCCCGCATTGAGCTCCAGGTCAACCGCATCGGAATCGTCAATCTGATCGGGATGAATCCCCACGCCGAGCACGTACTTTTCCCGATCCAGATCAATGAGATCGCGGCGCTTGAGCAAATGCTTATCATGCGTTCCCGGCAACACCCGCATACAGCCATTCTCAACCGTCGAAGGCGTCCCCGCAACCCACAAAGTTGTCACCTCCATCGGCTCAAGGGGCCAGTAAGACCCATCTTGATGCCACTGCACAGCCTGACCATCGCCCGGGGGTTTGGCGATATAATGCGCGGCAAACATCGCGACATCGGGACCGAGAAATTGCTCCGCAATATCTACCAGACGCTCATCACCCACGAGCCGGTGCATAAAAGGATCGCGGGCGAGCAAATGGTGATGCAAACGCTCTGGACGCACGCCGGGATTCCGCTCGATAAGCCAGTGGACGTGTTGCACCGTCTCCTCTGCAAGACCCGCATCAATCGCCTTATGCGCGATAACATAGCCATTTTGATCGTATATACTACGCAAATTATTCATATCACCCCGACCTGATTTCTCGCAATCGATCCGCTATCCGCTCGGCAACATCGGGATAGACCGACGCCACATTCTCAATCTGCCCAACATCGTCCGCAAGATAGTAAAGTTGCGGAACAGGAGAATTACCAGTCTCAATATTCACATTGGTATTCACAGGCGGACCCTGATGAGGCGGAATAAACACCCAATCCCCCTGCCGCAAAACAGTCCTTGCCTGAATACCCTCCAGAACAATCTCCGCGCGGCCCTCATCGCTTCTCCCCAACAGGGCATCGAGAACATCCACACTATCGGGACCCGCATCCGCATCCAGCGACACACCCGCAAGCGCAGCAAAAGACGCGAGAAAATCGACCTGACTGACCAGCGCATCAGACTCCCCGGTTTCCACATTATCGGGCCAAGAAACAATAAAAGGCACGCGAGTACCCCCATCGTACATACTGTATTTCCCCCCGCGCAACGGACCTGCTGGTCTATGATCGCCGCACAATTCAACCGCCTCGTCGTAATAACCATCATTCAACACGGGACCGTTATCACTCGAAAAAACCACAATCGTATCTTCTTTCAAACTACACCGATCGAGCGCATCGAGCAACTCGCCAACACACCAATCCATCTCGGCAATCGCATCGCCGCGCGGACCCAATCCAGTGCGCCCCACAAATCGGGGATGCGGCAACCGCGGAACATGGGGCTGGTGGAAAGCGTAATACAGGAAAAAGGGATGGTCCTTGTTCTTCTCGACAAATGAAACAGCCTTATTCAAAAACACATCCGCCATATCTTCATCCACCCAAAGCGCTGCCTCGCCCCCTCTCATATATCCGATCCGACTCACGCCATTGACAATACTCATATCGTGCCCATGGTGGAACATCATCTTCAGCAACTCGGGATTGTCTTTCCCGGTCGGCAAATCCGGAAACGGCTTATTCTTATCGTACTCCACCTCAATCGGATCGGACGGATCGAGACCCACCACATCTCTGCCATCCAGATACACACACGGCACGCGATCATTGGTCGCGGCCATGATATAAGAATAGTCAAACCCAATATCCAGAGGCGTCAGCGGAAGAGGCTCATTCCAATTTTGATTCCCCTCGCCAATACCCAGATGCCATTTCCCAACAACACCCGTAGTATAACCCGCCTCCTTGAGAACAGCAGGCAACGTAGCAGTGCCCGGATCTATAATAAGCGGCGCATCTCCGGGCAAAATATGCGCGCGTTCATTGCGCCAGGAATAAGAACCCGTAAGCAGACTATAGCGCGAAGGCGTACACGTCGCCGCCGTAGCATACCCCTGATAAAACATCACACCCTCAGAAGCCAAACGGTCAATATTGGGCGTATCGAGTGCCGTGGCACCGTAACAACTCACATCTCCAAAACCGAGATCATCCGCGTACATAACGACAATATTGGGATGCTTTGACGAAACTTTCATATTTTTTTGTATCCTTTCGTTTAACTACTGGCGCAATCGTACCCCGTTGCGTAAATTACGGGTCCGCAATATAGGACGTAATCCAAATCGCAAGCAAGCGGAAATAATTGCCACACGCATTATACAAGGAGGATATATGATTACTCGACTGACGATTCTCGCATTATTGTTGACCCTGACTGCCTCAAAAGCCATGGCGGAAACCAATCCCGCCGCCGAAGGATTCAACCAATCAGAATCCGACGCAAAAGCAATAGAAATTGCCGATGCAGTCATGAAAAAAATGGGTGGATGGGAAAATTGGAATCAGACCCGGTACATCACATGGCGTTTTTTTGGACGGCGCCTGCACGTATGGGACAAATGGACGGGCAACCTGCGGCATGAAGACGGGGACATGCTCATCTTGACGAACATAAACACCAAAAAAGGCCGCGTCTGGTTCGGAGGAACAGAGCAAACAAACCCCGACTCAGTAAAAAAATACATGAATCAGGGTTACAGGCGGTGGATCAACGACTCTTACTGGCTCGTCATGCCCTATAAATTGAAAGACTCGGGCGTCACCTTAAAATACAGCGGCGAAGACAAAACCCTGAACGACCGCCCCGCACACAAATTGACTCTCACCTTTCAAGACACCGGCGTCAGCCCACAAAACAAATACGATGTATGGGTAGATCAAGAACACAACCTGGTCACAGAATGGGCATTTTATCGCAACGCATCGGACGCAGAACCGCGATTCCGCAGCCCGTGGACAAACTGGACAAAACACGGCAACATTCTGCTCTCAGACGGACGCGGATCAACGCGCAGAGGCGAACGCAAGCATACGGATATTGCCGTCTTTGATACATTACCCACCTCGGTATTTGAAAATCCCGACCCCGTAGATATGACGGCTTTCAAAGGATCAATGCAGTAAAAGGAGGTCAACAGATCCAGAGAAATCAAACTAAATTCAGGAAAATTCGCGGTTGAATGGGGCGAGCTATACAGCTTGCCCCATTTTTTTTATGTATGGGTTAGAAGTTGAAACAGGTGGCTGATTAGCTATGTCAAATAGGCGGTTCAGGACGTGCCTCTCTCAAATCAAAAAAGGAATAGTCTATTTGAAATCCTATCTCTACATCTTATTTTTTGCTGTGTTATCTGGCTGGTGTGAAGCGCATGAAGCACCCGCCGATTCTATTCGGACAATGACCGCAGTGCGGGTAAGTTCACCTGCGCCCAAAATCGATGGCCTGCTCAATGATCCGATCTGGCAAACCGCACCCAAATCTTCGAATTTTCGCCAGCGCGAGCCAGACGAAGGCAAACCGGCAACTGAGCTCACAACAGTCCAGGTCGCGTATGATGACGAAGCAATCTACTTTGGTTTTATGTGTTACGACAGCGCGCCAGACAGCATTGTGGCTCCTCTCGCGCGTAAAGATAGGTGGTTGGAATCAGACCGTATTTCGCTAAATTTGGATCCTTTTCACGATCATCGCACAGGTGCTTTTTTTGTCGCAGGACCATCGGGATGGACAACTGATGGCATACTATTTAAGGATACCTGGGAAGACGATACCTGGGATGGCGTTTGGACAGCGCGTGCGGCCATTGTCGATTCGGGTTGGTCTGCCGAATACAAGATCCCTTATCACGTTTTGCGATTTGATCCAAAAAAGCAATACACCTGGGGAATCAATGTAACGCGCAAAATATCTCGCAAGCGAGAAGATGTGCGCTGGCAGTGGAAGTCGCCAAGTGAGCCGGGCTGGGTATCTCGTTTTGGGCATTTAACAGGCATTGAAGGAATTCATCCAAAGCGCGCTTTTGAAGTCATTCCATATCTCGTCGGTCGAAGCTCATTCGTCCCCAAAAATGAGGCTGTGCCCAGCGGACGAGATCTTTTTGGTTCAATGGGCGTAGATATGCGCTATGGCCTGACGTCGAATATCTCAATAAACGCCACGATCAATCCCGACTTTGGACAGGTTGAAGCCGATCCCTCAGTGCTCAACCTCGGCGTATTTGAAACATTCTTCGAGGAACGTCGTCCTTTTTTTATTGAAGGCGACGCCATTTTCAAATCCAGCGGTCCCGGCATCGTGGGCATTGATGGCCCGGTTCGCCTGTTCCACTCCCGCCGCATTGGCAAACGCCCCGGACGTTTTGACACGCCAGATGACAGCAAAACAATCGACAAGCCAGACGGCACAACAATTCTGGGCGCATTAAAGTTGTCGGGTAAAACCGGACGCGGACTATCCTTCGGTATAGTAGATGCCGTAACCAATGATGAATACGCCCTGATCAAACAGGCAAGGCACGGGCAGACAGATTCCGTACGGTCGCGGTTCCGCATCGAACCCATAACCAACTTCTTTGTTGGCCGCTTGCAGCAAGATTTAAGCGAAGGATCTGTATTGGGTGCAACGGTTACCGCTATGAATGGCAAAAACTTCGATCCGGCTTACGTCGGCAGTGTAGATGGAGAAATAAAATGGAAGGACAATGCCTATCGCCTGTTTTCTCGCATCACCGGCTCTCGGCGTACAGACGACGGCAGGCGCGAGGGCGGATATGAATACGCGCTCTATTTTTCCAAATTCTCCGGCACCTATGGCGGACAGGCGTATTTTGAAGCGCGATCTCGGCACTTCAATGTAAACGACCTCGGCTTTATGAACCGCGCAAATCGCATTCAAGCAGGATGGCATATTTATGCACAGATCCACAAGCCCTGGGCCCTCGCCGAGGAATCCGGATTTAACATCAATGGCTGGCAGCACTGGAACTACGATGGCGAAATTTTAAGACGGGGCTTGAATTTTAACACGTGGCATAATTTGAAGAACAACTACTGGTGGAATGTGGGCATCAACCGCGAGTTTTCCGCAATGAACGATCTGCTCACGCGCGGCGGTCCAATGGTAAAACGCCCGGCGGGCATCCGCTACTGGTATGGCGTGGGTTCAGACAGCCGAAAAGTCGTGCAAGTGAATTTATATGGCAATGGCGAACGCTATGACGGAGGCGACAAATTTAGAAACTCGTACACATTGAGTTTCCGCATTCGCCCCATACCCAATTTCACAATCGACTTTCGTCCGAAATACGAAAAAAGAACCCACAAAGCACAATGGGTAAAAAATCTGGATTCAGATAACGATGACGACGCGAAAAAAGAACCCACAAAGCACAATGGGTAAAAAATCTTGATTCAGATAACGATGAACTCTTCGATCAGTTTATCTTTGGCGACCTGACGAGTCGGGTATGGGATGTCACCACGCGCATTACGCTGAGCTTTACCCCCACCATGAGCTTGCAGATGTTTTTACAGCAGTTTGTCACCGCTGGGAACTACGCGACATTCAGCGAATTGGCACGACCCGCAACATACCAATTCAATCCATTTACAGGTACACTCGACGACGATCCGGATTTTAGCCGGCGTTCGCTCAAAAGCAACATGGTGTTCCGTTGGGAATATCGGCCCGGCAGCACCTTATTTATCGTCTGGTCGCAATCGAGACAGGCATCCTTTGATATGCCAGACCCTCCGTTTGATCCCTGGCCTGGCATGTGGCACGCCTTTGGCGACGAAGGCGACAACATATTTCTGGCCAAAGTGAATTACTGGTTCGGCCTATAGTCGTTGAAAAATCCCGTTAAAATTTTAACGGGATTTTTTTATTTTTCCAAGATACGCTTCAGCGAATCAAAACCACCTTGAAAAACCCCATTGCCGACAAAATCGACAAGCTCATCTTCCTCATCTGCCGGACAGCCAAATTCTGCGGTCCACTGAATATACGTCCGATTGCCATCCGTAACAGGCGTCAAATTCAGCGTTGCCACATAATCTTCAACCGGCATAGGCGACTCGAGAATAGAATACGTACACGTAAAAGTAACATCGCTCAACGTCAGCAATTGTTCGCGAATATTCCCGCCATCATGCAAATTAAAATTGCGAATACAGCCCACGCTATCGCTGGGTTCACCACCTTCAATATGGCTATCTGCAATCGCGGGATGCCATTCGGGCAGCGCATTGAAATCGCGAATTTTTTCCCACACAGCATCTACTGAAGCGTCGAGCACTGAACTGACAAAAACACTGGCCTTGGCCATCTCGTCCTCCTTACGTGGTATAGAATTGTGATCAGGCTCAAAAATTAGTCGATAGGGATAAAAAAATGCAAGAAGAATCTGGCAGCAGGAGCACCGCTGTCTGGAGACCAGTGTGAAAAGCCTCTTTGCCAGACCATATTAACCTGCTATATTCCTGAACCTACTATTCCTCGCCTAATCAATAACAGGAGATCAGCATGGAGCTATTAAAAGAATTGTGTGAATGCTCGGGAGTACCCGGGCGTGAAGAGCGATTGCGCGAAATCGTGCGGCGAGAGTTGGAACCCATCGCAGATGAACTTCGCGTAGATGGAATGGGCAACTTGATAATCAAAAAGAACGCAAGCGCGGGCGAAAACCCCAAAAAACTGATGCTGGCCGCGCACATGGACGAAATAGGCTTTGTCGTATCCCACATCGACAAACAGGGCCTCTTGCGCCTCGTACCCCTCGGCGGGCACGATCCCCGCAACATGGTCGCACAGCGCGTCACCGTCGCCGGCATTGAAAAAGATCACATCGGCCTGTTGTATCCCGGCGTAAAACCCCCGCATATCCAGACAGAAGCCGACCGCAACAAAAAGCTGGACGTCAGTGACTTTGTCGTAGATCTCTACATGTCAGCCGACGACGTCAAAGAAGAAATCGAAATCGGCGCAATGGTCACACTGCAACGCGACTTTGTCGAAATCGGCAACGGCGTAAGTTGCAAAGCCATGGACAATCGGATCGCCGTATATGTCATGATCGAAGCCGTAAAACGGGCTGAATCCTTCGCCTTTGAAACATATCCCGTAGCCACAGTACAGGAAGAAATTGGCCTGCGAGGTGCAACCGCGAGTGCCTTCGGCGTAAATCCAGACGTAGGCGTAGCACTGGACATCACACTGGCAGCCGACATACCGGGCATCCCCGAACACGAACAGGTCACGCGCCTGGGAGAAGGCGCTGCGATAAAAATACAGGATTCCAGTTCAATTTCACATCCGGGATTAGTCACGCACATGAAAACCCTCGCAAAAGAGCGCGACATCAAATACCAGATGGAAATACTACCCCGGGGCGGCACAGACGCAGGTGGCATACAGCGAATTCGAGCCGGAGTACCCGTAATCACCTTATCCATCCCCACGCGGTACGTCCATACCTCTATCGAATTGGCCGACAAAGACGACATCGAAGCCACGATCCAACTACTGGCAGCCTTTCTCGAAGAAGGCCATCGCACGGACTGGGACATAGTGTGAGTTTCGCTACCGCCTCTGCGCCTCATGAAACAAAAACGAAAGCAACGTAAACCGACGTCCCCGGGTCACGGGCTGGACCTCGTGGAGAAAAGAACTGGAAAACGCGATCGCATCGCCTGCTGACGGGCGATAGCGATGGGGACCAAACTCGGGAAAAACGAGATACCCACCTGTATAATCATCATTGAGATTGAGCGTAAGCGCAAAGCGACGGTGGGCAGTTGAAGGACTGAGATTATCGCGGTGGGCGCGAAAAAAACCCCCACTCTCCGAATCATAACACGCGATCTTAAAACCCTCAAAACGCGTCGCTCTGTAGTGAAAAGCGCGTTGAACCTCGGGCATAACCCGGCGCCCCACCGTAGAAGTAAGCAACCGCAAAAGGCGGGCATCGGTAACCTCGTGGTCTCGCCGCTTTTTGTTCTCATAATCGATAACATCGCGCCGAACGCCAGATTTGGAACTTTCTACACCGGTTTCTATATTGCCCTGTGTCGCCCACACATTGATAAGCGCCTGGCAGATATCCGGAGTCAGAACATTGGAAATAAGGAGAACTGGAGCCTGGACATCGACATCAATCGCCAGATGAGAAGGCAGGCTCTCAAGCGCACGATAAACCTGATCAAATGCCTGCGGGTCCTCAATGCCCGACAGAACCCGCAGATTGGCATCCAGAGCAAACGCGGCAAAATCTCCCTCGATACCATAAGCCTTGCCAACCGCGTTTTCACCGTCAATAAATACAGTGACATTGGCCTTCGCGAGTTCCGATGGACCAACAACAAAAACATCTACCTCCCCCGAAACCTCCAAGCCTTCTAAAACCTGTTCTCCCCCGGTAAAAATCAAAAGCGTCGGACGACCGCCTGCGCGGGAATAAAAGCGCGTTTGAGAACCGTCCATTATCGGAAGAACAAAGTCGGGAGCGCGTTCGCCCCGGTTCAGGATACCCATAGTGAACCTCTTAGCGTTTAACATGAAACACCATTTACCCTGCTTCTGCCTATCTCTTCTCTTACTCGGATGCCTCGCTCCCGACCCGGGACAGAACATACCCACCCAATCCACATCCAGCGCTCAAAAGCAAGCACCTCAAACCCGTGCCCCCCTCAAAATCGACCCCGCTATACTCCAGAAACGCACCTTTAACGAAGCCCCCATGTTCTCACAACAGGTCAAACAAGGCAACCTCCCACCCATCTCTGACCGCCTACCCAAAAATCCCCTCGTCATCGTACCCATCGAAGCAATCGGCACCTACGGCGGCACACTGAGACGCGCCCTCACTGGCGACATCGTGCAAACCCCGGGACCCAACAAAACCCTCAACGAAAACCTGATGGGCTACGAACGCCCCTTTCCAAACAGCATCCAATACAACCTGGCCGAGCACTTCACCTATGAGGACAGTGGCAAAGTCGCAATTTTCAAACTCCGCAAAGGCGTCAAATGGTCCGACGGCCATCCATTCACCGTTGACGACATCCTCTTCTGGTATTACGACATGACCTTTGACGACAACGCCCGTCAAAACCCCTTTCCACCAGCCGGATGGATGGTAGATGGCAAACCCATGCGGTTCAAAAAAATCGACACACACACACTTGAAATCTCCTCGCCCAAACCCCTGGGCCGCGTACTCCACGAACTCAGCCGCGCTCTAATCGCCGCGCCAAAACACGTCCTGTCCCCCCTGCACCCCAAATACAATCCCAAAACCGATTACAACGCCTTTCGAGAAGCCACGACACGCGCGCAATTGCTCCTGCAGCCCGGCATCCCCCGCATCTCCGCCTGGATCCCCGTCGAATGGATTCGGGGTCAGCGCATCATCTATGAACGCAACCCCTACTACTGGAAAATAGACACAGCGGGCAACCAGCTTCCCTATGCCGACCGCATCGTATTCAACATCATCCAGGACCCTCAGGTCATTCTGCTAAAATTCATCAACGGCGAACTCGACCTGATCGGGCGTTATACCCGCATCGACATGTTCCCCACCCTCAAAGTAAAAGAGAAAACCGGAAAATTCAATCTCCGACTCACCGGACCCAACAGAGGACCGGCCTACCACCTCAACTGGGACGCTCCCAGGCCCGCATTGCGAGAAGCTTTTCGCAACAAAAACGTCCGCATTGCGCTCTCACATGCGATAAACCGCGAAGAAATCGACGAAATAGTCTTCCACGGCCTCCTCGACCCCTCGGGCTATTCCTTTGGGCCTATAAGCCCTTACTTTTCTCCAAAAGCCTATAAAAAATACGCCGAATACAACCCCGACAAAGCCAGACGCCTCCTCGACAGCGAAGGCTATATCGACACCGATGGCGACGGCATCCGCGAACTGCGAGACGGCTCGCGCTTTGAACTCACCATCGACTTCGTGCACCCCGGCGGCATGTTCAACGGCCAACCCGTCTCTGAACTGGTTGCAGACCACTGGCGAGCCGTAGGGATCAAAGTCAACCTCAACGGCGGTCTGCGCGACATCATCGTCCCTCGCCGCTACAACTGCGAATACGACGTTCACTACTGGGGCCTCGAAGGACCCAACGCCCCCTTAACCTATCCCATTGGCTGGGCTATCCTGGCTAAAAACGTACCCTACTGGCATCAGAAAGCCTGGGACGAAGGTCCCCCCTGGCTGCGCGAAGCCACCAAATACGTCCGCCTGGCCATGACCACCGTCGATACCGCAAAACTCCGCACATACATGACCCGCGTGCGCGACCTCCACACGGAAAACGTCCCCATCATCACCATCGGTTCCGCGTACCACGTCTGGGGAGCCAGCAGTCGCCTGGGCAATGTCCCATATCAAAACGTGGCCGACAACGCCTTTCTGGGCTGGAGTCGGCCAGTATTTCACGAGCAGATATTTGTGAAAAGCGGTCAGTGATTACAAAAAAGACCTCAGAAAATTCGCAGACCGGGTCGCGGCCTCATCGGGCGGCAGATCTCCGCCAAAGGCGTGATGTAGCGTCACGTACCCGCGGTAATTGATACTGTGTAGCCCATCAAAAACTTCTCGAAAATCTATTCCACCAGATTCATCCAGTGGTCGCAAAGTGGAATAAACCGTGCCCCGCACCCAGGTGGTCATCGGCATATCGCCATTGGGGTCTGGAACGTGATTTTGCAAATAGACGTTAAAGAGATAGGGCGCAAAGCGTTTGAGGGTCTCGGGACCGTAGTCTTCACCGCACAGAGCCAAATTTGCAGGCTCGTAAATAATCCCAAAATTCGGTCGGCCAATACTCTGAAGCGTCTCAATCGATCCCGTCACCGTCTCAAAAAGACTCTGGGTATGCGATTGATGTGCCAGACGTATCTCCCGCTCGGCTGCCTCATCGGCTGCGCGCTGGGCGTGCGCGATATCTGCATCGGTCTTCATACAGACGCGCAGTAAATCGCAGCCAAGCGCGTCTGCCAGATCGAGATGTGGGGTAATATTCCGCAAGCTATCCGGTCCGTCCGCACCATTTTCAGGAATGGCAAAATCGCCAGTCGCCATTGAAACCGCGAGATTGTGCCTCTTCAAAATACGTTGTACTTCAACAATGCGTTCGGGCGGACTGTGCGTACCCACACCCGAAGCGCGCATACAAAGTGCTTTATAACCCGCGCGCTGGGCAATCTCCGCGAGATCGGGCAAAGCAATAGTCAAATTGCGCTTATTGCGAAAACTTTCGGCCACGCGGACAGAGAGAGAAAGTTGCATTGCAATCTCCAAACAAGTACGAGGTGGAAATTTCAACTTGCATACGGTAAATTTTTAACTATCCTTACAGTTACACATAATTTTCACTGCGATGGAAGGCGGACATCATGATTGAAATGCGGGTTGTGGATATACGTCAAGATCAGACGGAACAGAACGTCGTGTGGCTGCAAAGCGTTGAAGGCAGTGTAATGGTACCCATTGAAATTGGTCATGTCGAATATCGGTCTATTCGTTCAGAACTCGAAGGTAAATCCATGCCGCGACCTCTTGCGTATGATTTGATGTGTGCAGTGCTGGCACATTTTGATGCCGAAGTTGAAAAAGTGCAGATAGTCGATTTGAAAGACCATATCTTCTATGCCGAACTCATCCTCTTTGCTCGAGGTGAGCAAGTGCGTTTAGACGCCCGCCCCAGTGATAGCATCGTACTCGCACTCAAATTCGGCGCACCCATCTATATGGATGCCAAAATCATTCAACAAGTGGGATTCAAAGTCCAGCCCACCGAATACGGTTATGAGCTTGAACAGCTAAATCCACCCCAGGAAATACCTGAAGAACCCGTCTTAGACATCGCGCAGGCAGCCGAGCAACCAATACAGGGTGTTGATTCGCATGGACGGGACCTGGAACCAGATGAATTGCTGGAAGTCTTGAAAGAACAAATGAATAAAGCTGTTAAAGAAGAGCGCTACGAAGACGCGGGAATAATTCGAGATGAGATTGAGAGGATAGAGGAGAGAAGCAGGTAAGAGGTAAGAGGACCGCCCTACCCTCTCTCACCTCTCACCGCCTTTAAACAGGCAGCAACACGGTGCTATGCGCTTCGACATGGCCGATATTCTCGTCGATTTCGCTGCGATTCATCATCCCAACAGTAATCGCGTCAACCGCTGGAATATCGAGAACATAGTGGATGGCATCGCGTGCGGGCAAATCGCCGCGGCCTACGACTTTCATCCCGTAAACGCCGATATCGTTGGCATCCATCTCTTCCAGAATGGGAACAACGCGTTCGGGCGGACCATCCATATTCTTCCCTGCATAGTTGATACGCGCCAAAACAACATCCACCCATGGGGTGAGAGCCGCTTGCTGGAAGGCATCAATATCGTGACAGGAAACACCGTGCGCGCGAATGATGCCTTTTTGCTTTCTATCCGCCAGGACATCCATAACGCCCCGATAGGAACTGGGCCAGTCTTCATCTGTCAGACAGTGCATAAGAACAATATCGATATAATCCGTATCTAACTCGCCCAAAATGCGATCCATATCGCACGCCGTCTCATAGGCTGTAGTAGCGCGAATCTTGGACGTAATCACAACCCGCTCGCGATCGATATGCGCCAATGCACCTGCGAGATGGGCATGACTGCCGTATTGATCGGCACTATCCCAAAACGTAACACCTCGCTCAAAGCCATAGATAAGCAAGTCAACAAGTTCGCGCGTCCCCAGATCCGTCTGGTTGGAACGCCCGCCCCAGCCATTGGTACCAGTACCAAAACTGAGTTGAGAAACCAATATACCGGTCGTGCCGAGTTCGACAGTTTTCACGGTAAACTCCTTTCCCGTCTTCAGTATTTTTTCCTGCAATTTTTAGTATATTAAAACACCGTTTCGCATCCGTCAATGGATTTTGGTCCCCTCTCCTCTGAGGGAGTAAGGAATATTACCGCCATGAGACTCGGGCTAATTGGATTGCCGCAGGTCGGTAAAAAAACGCTATTCCGCTTACTAACCGGACACACAGGTGAAATGGGACAGGCAAAAGTGCGGGATGAGCGGTTTGATCGACTCGTGGAAATGTACAAACCCGCACGCGAAGTACCTGCGGAAATCGCATTTGTGCTATTGCCCGACCTGGACACACAGGCCGAACGCAACATACCTGTTTTTCAAGACCTGGAGCGGGTAGATGTCATCTGCTTCCTCATCCGGGTATTTGAAAACGACACCGTCTTTCACATAGCGGGCAACATAGATGCCAAACGCGACATACGGGCTTTTTGGGAAGAACTATTGCTCGCCGACCTGATCTTTGTAGAAAAGCGACTGGAACGCCTGGCAAAAGACCGACACGCAAAAGACAGGCTGCGAATAGAGCAAGAAAAGGACTTAATGACGCGCATGCAGGCGCACCTGGAAGCCGGAAACCCCCTGCGTCAATTTCCACTGACCTCGGACGAAGTAAAACTGACATCCAGCTATCCCTTCTTAACCATCAAAGCAGTAATCGCAGTACTGAACACAGACGAAGACCAGATCAACGACGATAAAATTATAGATGAACTATCCGCTGATTTTGCCGACTGTGGTTTTGAATGGATCGCAATATCCGCACAAATCGAAGAAGAAATCTCCCTGCTCGACGACGAAACACGCGAAGAATTTCTCGCCGACCTCGGCATTGAACAACCCGCGCTGGATCGGCTCACCTTATTGTGTTACAAAACCCTGGGCTTGATCTCATTCTTCACAGTCGTCAACGACGAAGTACACGCCTGGACCATCCCGAGAGGTTCTCTGGCACCGCAGGCGGGCGGCGCAGTTCACGGAGACATCAAGCGGGGATTCATCCGGGCCGAAGTCATGCGCTACGAAGACTTAATCGCATTGGGAGACGAGCAAAAAGTAAAAGCAGCGGGCAAGCTCATGGTCAAAGGAAAAGACGCAGAGATCTTTGATGGCGATGTGATACACTTCTTATTCAAAGTTTGAAATTACCCCTTTATCCGTAATTTTCCTTTACATATCGGGGCTTTTTACATATCATTTCACGCTCTACAAACACCACAACAGGAGATCGCATCATGGCCGCCAAAATCTCGGAAATATTCACCGAATACGAAGAGGCAAACAAAGACCTGGAACCCACCACCACCAGGCTGGATACCGAACAAGAAATCCCGGTGGAAAAATATTGTTGTATCACGGGCGAAGCGGTAAAATCGAGCTTTTGCCGTTATCCCGACGATAAAGAAGGCACCATGATGGTCATATCAAAAGAGCAGATGCTATTGCACTCCCGCAATGGTGGCAATATTTCAGAGATATTTAAACAAGTAGTGGCACTTCGCAGAAAACGAGAACAGTAAGCGACGCCCCATCGCGGTATCCATCCCTCTATCCCTTTCGAGAATGCGCGTGAAAGACAGCGTTTTGAAATACGGCTTTGTGGGTCCAGCACTGATCTTTCTGATCGCGTTCAACATCTTTCCCCTCTTTTACAACATCTACCTCAGCTTTACCGATGCCGAACTCAGTGGCGGCATTGCGCGACTCGTGGGTGGGCGCAACTACGGCGTCATCTTTGACGACACGCGCTATGGCACTGCCCTTCGCACCACCGGGCTATTCGTGGTCCTGGCAGTCGCGACCGAACTCCTGCTCGGCTTTGCCCTTGCCCTCGCCCTTCAAAAACCCTTCCTGGGCAAACCCGCCATCACCACCATACTCCTGGTCCCCATGATGCTATCTCCCGCAGTCATGGGCCTGTACTGGAACTTTATCCTCAACGGCCACTACGGCGTCGTCAATCAAGCACTATCCGTCCTTGGCCTCTTCCAACCGCAATGGCTAACCGACCCCGATTTGAAACTCTTCTCCATCCTCATGATCGACATCTGGATGTGGACGCCATTTATGATGCTCATCGCCCTTGCCGGCCTCAACGCCATCCCCAATCACCTCTACGAAGCCGCGGCCATTGACCGGGCATCTCGATGGACTGTCTTTCGGCGCATCACCCTACCCCTGTGCTCCCCCCTGCTCTTCCTCGCAGTCCTGTTGCGCACCACAGACGCCCTCAAGCAATTTGATCTCGTCATGGCTGTCACGGGACCCAATGATCGCGCGACCCAAACATTGAGTGCCCTGCTCTATCAAGTCATGTTTCGCGGCTACAAAATCGGACTGGGCAGCTCTTATAGCATCGTCATCCTCCTCATCGTCATCGCGCTCGCAACTATTTTCATCCGATACATCGCCAGCATCCAGGCAAAACAGGGGAGGGAAAACGCGTGAAGAACTTGAGATGGCTCGTCATCATCCCGTATTTTTGTCTCGCCACACTGCCCCTGTGCTGGCTCTTTCTCACCTCCCTGAAAACGCAGGAAGCGGCGATCAGTTCCACAGCCTCTCTCATACCTTCCACCGCTGAAAACATCGCACCCGGAGATCTGACCTTTTCAGCCACATTAGACGCCTATCGCAAACTGGCAACGCCACACACGGGCAAAGCACACGCATTTTTTCACTACCTCTTCAACAGCGTCATCATCGGCCTGCTCAGCACCCTAACATCAATCGTCCTCGGAACGGGCTGCGCGTATGGATTTAGTCGATTTCGCATCGCAGGTGCCCGAGACTGGCTATTCTTCATCCTCTCGACCCGCTTCCTGCCCCCGCTCGCCGTCGTGGTCCCCGTACTGATGATGTACCGCGTCTTTGACCTGCCCAACACACACCTGGGCCTCATCCTCCTCTACACGGCATTTAACCTCTCGCTCGCGGTCTGGCTGATGAAAGGCTTCATAGACGAAATCCCCCGGGCGTATGAAGAAGCCGCACTCGTCGATGGATACAGCCCATTTCAAGCATTTTACAAAATCATCTTACCCCACTCTGCAACCGGCATGGCTGTTACCGCCGTCTTCTGCCTCATATCCGCCTGGAACGAATACGGCTTCGCGCTCGCGCTCAACAACGCCGAAGCCGTCACCGTACCCGTGTATTTTGCCGGACTTCAGGGCAACATCCAGGGCATCCCCTGGCCGCAGATTGCCGCGGGCGTCCTCATCTTTGTCGTGCCAATAGTAATCTTCACAGTACTCGTCCGCAATCATCTGTTGCGGGGCGTGACATTTGGAACAATTAAACAGTAATGATGCCATTTCTCGAACTTCAAAACCTCCAGAAAACCTACCCCGACGGCACGCGGGCAGTCAGGGGAATTGACCTGCGTGTTGACCAGGGGGAATTTATCGTCCTCCTGGGACCATCGGGATGTGGCAAAACAACCACATTGCGGATGATCGCGGGACTGGAGGACCCAACCGGCGGACGGATCACCCTCGACAACCAGAACGTCACACACCTGCCGCCATCTCAACGCGACGTGGGCTTTGTCTTCCAGTTTTACGCCCTCTACCCGCACATGACCGTCCGCAAAAACATCGCCTTTCCACTCGAGAACATCGGCACATCCCCCGCAGATACCGAAGCGGCAATAGACCGCGTTGCCCACGCCCTGAGTATCGAAACACTACTCGACCAATACCCCAGACAACTTTCAGGCGGAGATCAACAGCGCGTCTCTCTCGCCCGTGCCATGGTACGCACACCGGATATCTATCTCATGGACGAACCCCTGGGCACTCTCGACGCAGAACACCGATTAGAACTCAGAGCATTTATACGCCGCCAACAACTATCACTCTCCATAACAGCCATCTACGTCACACACGACCAGGAAGAAGCCATGAGCCTGGCGGATCGCATTGTCGTCATGGACGGCGGCAAAATCAGACAAATTGGATCCCCATCAGAAATCTACAACCATCCCGCGGATCTCTTTATCGCAAACTTTGTCGGCAGCCCGGGCATGAATCTATTAACCGGACAAATAGTGCAACGCGGAACGGATCTATCTTTTACCCATCCAGATTCAAACATTCACATCCCTATCCACGCAAACATTGCGCCCGCGCAAGTCATCTTCGGCATACGCCCGGAATTTATCCGCCCCGCCAATCGCGGCATCCCGGGCAACGTCATCCTCAGCGAATACCTCGGCAGCCACGGTTACGCACACGTCGATACCCCAATAGGCGAACTAATCATGCGCTCAACCGACCGCTTTGCCATCGGAGAAACAATCCACCTGCACCTGAATGAAGAACACATTCGTCTGTTCGATCCAGACACGGAAACAGCCCTCGCATGAATGCCCCATTTCTCAAAATCGACAACCTGTCCAAAAACTACGGCGAAACCCGGGCACTCTCGGAAATCTCACTCTCTCTTCACGCCGAAGAACTCCTCGTCGTCCTGGGCCCAACAGGCGCGGGCAAAACAACCCTCTTGCGCATCATCGCGGGCCTCGAAACAGCGGACACCGGGCGTATAACCGTCAACGGCGCAGACATAACCCATCAGCTACCCGCAGAACGCGACATCGCCCTCGTCTTTCAAAACTTCTCACTCTACCCCAACAAAACCGTGCGCCAGAACCTCGCATTTCCACTCCAGGCACCCGGGCGCAATCTCTCCAAAGAAGACATAGCAAACAGAATTTCTCACACCGCCGACCTGCTCCGCATCACCCCGCTTTTGGACCGACCCGCCACGCACTTATCCGGCGGCGAAATGCAGCGCGTCGCAATCGGACGCGCCATCGTGCGCCAACCCCGACTCTTTCTCATGGACGAACCCCTCACCAACCTGGATGCAAAATTGCGCGAAGTATTGCGCGTCGAACTCATCCGCCTCCAGCGCGACCTCGGCACGCCCATGATTTACGTCACCCACGACCGGGTCGAAGCCCTCTCAATGGGCGACCGAATCGCCGTATTGTTCGAAGGAAAAATCCTGCAAATCGGCTCCCCCGAAGAAATCTACCAGCAGCCCAATTCTCCGACCGTCGCCCGTCAACTCGGCTATCCCCCCATCAACACCATAGACGTCCACAAACAGCAAAACCAATGGTTCACAACCTCGAATCAACCCATCACGACCGCAGACCGAAACGCCCCTTCAAACGCCACCCTCGGCATCCGTGCGGAAAATATATCACCCCGTGGAGGCGAAATCCCCGCGACCATCGAAGTCGTCGAAGACCTCGGCGCATCGACCATCTTGCTCGCCGACTGGGCGGGCCAACCCATCCAGATATTGACATCCGGTGAGCAACAGTGGCGCGTCGGAGATGAGATATACCCGTCTATTGACCCGGACCGCGTTCTGGTGTGGGGAAAGGCGGATCAGGATGGGCAGGATTGAAGGATGAACAGGATAAAAGGCGGGAGGTATCCGCAGATGGACGCAGATGAACAGGGATGAAGAACCCGTAGGGCAGAGTTTGTCGTAAAAGTGAAAAAAATGAAAAAATCTAACATATAAGCAATGATTCTAATATATGGGCAATCTTTTTCAATTGCAGTCACAGACGCGATGGTATTATTATAAAAAAGCCGCTGACAAGACTCGGCAAAGTCAACTGTCAGCGGCGGCAAATATCTCAAGCTGATAACTTGAGAAGGTTAGACTAAAGTAGCGACCTGAAGTGCGATTGTCAATACAAAGTAAAAGAACATAATGTTCAATCGAAAGACGAAAAGTGAACAATGTGTTCAACTCTCAATTCGATATTCAGTCTGACTTTTACTCGATAATAACCTCTATGCAAAGTAAAAATAATACTTTATAAAAATTATCATTTTAAAATTCCACATTGGCACACATGTTGCATATATCTATTTAAGCAGTGAAAAATCTATATCGAATAGTATGGGCATCGCGCCCTGAACCTCAAATACTTAAACTGCGTTTTATCGCACTGGAGAAAATATGAACAAACAGAAAATACTGATTATAGATCACGACCCCAGCATTCTATCGACCCTTGTGGGATTTCTGAGCGATGAACCTTATGACATAAGCACAACGAGAGATGGGATAGAAGGACTTGAAATATTGAGACGTGAGAAGATTGATCTCGCCATCGCTGAAATGTATATGGCAGGTCTTGATGGGATCGCGCTTTTGGAGCGCGCTGCAGCAGAGAAAATTCAGACAAACATCCTGATCATGGAAAGTTTTGTGCCCATGGAAGTAACCGAAAAAATACTCAAGGCCGGTACTACAGGCGTATTGGATAAACCGATTGTGAAGGACAAATTTTTAGCAGAGGTCAAAACCTGTATCCTGCTGAATGAAGTGGAATATAATGTGTCGCGGACCAGTGAAGCATCCCGTTCACAGCCCAGATCCTTTCAACAGCTCTTAAACACTGGCCGAGAGAAGGTATCACCAGAGGCGTTGGAATCATTTTTGGAGGAGCGTTACAGAAACCCAGACCTGAAATTTGAAGACCTCGCACGCCATTTTCGGATTACCCCACCGCACTGTCATGTGCTATTCAAAAAATTTTTTAACAAAACCTTCCGCGAAAAATTGCGAGAAATCAGAATATCGCAGGCAGAGCATTTTCTAACAGGATCATCCCTGTTTATATATGAAATTGCACCACTATGTGGATTTCATTCGTCAAGTCGTTTCTGTCATGCCTTCAAGAGAATACATGGCATTGCCCCTACCCAGTATCGCAAAAAAGTTAGGTACGGAGAAATTCAGCCGTCTTCGGAAGATGTCTGAGTTGAATGCCCATTTGCCCAATCGAACTTCACTTTTAACAGTAGGCTGAACGAGTTATGGCACATAGCGAACAGGTTGTAAGATTCAATGGCTATCCACAAAAAGATGTGTCTTTTGAAAATACAGAGGCGCGAGAAGCCCTCTCAACTTCGGGAATTGGCTTCCGGTTTGTACGCTATTTCTTACTCACCATTTTGTGCGTTGTGGGAAGCATGGTCGCGTTTATCTGTCTTTTGGGATGGCATCTGGGCATGGAAATTACGGTTGCAGGGCAAGGTCGCTTGCAGCCCACCGCGCGTTATGAAGTGAAAGCACAACGATCTGGCTTGATCCAGACGGTTCATGTGCAACACGGGCAAGAGATTGCACAGGGGGATTTGATGCTGATTCTGGATGATACCGATTTACGTACGGAATTGGAGCAACTCGAACATGAACTGGGTATAAATCAGGGGCGGCGTGTGGCTCTGGTAGCAGAATTGCAACGCGAGCGTGCTGTTTTGAAAACAGAGATTGCACGAACTGAAGTGGAATATGAGACCGCGCAGTTGCAATTGGAACAGATTCGGCAAGAATACCAGATCTACCGCAAATACGCACCTTATCGCGAGGATGGGAGTATGCGACCGCCTGTTGATACGTTGATTCCAATTCGGGTACACCAGACGCGGGTGCAACGTGCAAAAGTAGAAATTGAGCGGGCAAAACGGCGGCTGGCTGCTCTGGACAATCGCAAGCAGGAACACGAGATGCTAAAACAGACGTATGAAAAATTACAGGTCAGCCATCGCCTTGTCAAAACCCGTATGGAACAGATGAAGATCTACGCACCCGTTGCTGGAACCGTGTTGACGCGCGATTTGGATAAACGCGAAGGAGACCGCATTGAGGCAGGTGAGGCCGTGATTGAACTGGCCGAATTGCACAGTTGGCAAGCTGAGGTGATGATCCAGGAAGTGGATATCCCAAAGGTGAAAGAGGGACATAAGGTGCGGATATATGTAAATGCTTTTCCACACATGGAATACAAGATTTTTGAGGGAAAGGTGACAGATGTGCCGAGAAAGCCCGAACCCATCACACCTATGGGCGCCGGTCTCGTGCCGGGTGGTATGAGTGCTGTTTATCCCGTGAAGATCAGTGTGATAGATCCGCATTTATCTGATGGTGAGAAAGAATGTCCTCTTGCTTATGGCATGGGTGTGGAAGCCAAAATTGTGACAGAGCGCGGTCCCATTGTTGACTTGCTGTGGAAGAAGTTTTTGAAAACTGTGGGCAAAATTGGGCGTCCTGAGATTTATCGGTTGGAAGAATCCTCTGAAACTATACAGATCAGGAACTGAACGTGCGTCAGATATTCAAAATCATCAAAATGCTCCGTCCTTACTGGCGGTTTATCTTCCAGTCCTTCCTCGTGGGCATCATGATCATGCTCTTCAAGATTCCAGGACCGTACATAACGAAGGTCTTGATCGATGACGTGTATCCTCACAAAGACTACACGCTCCTGACCTTTGTTCTGATTATAGGTGCTGTGCTTTCGACAGGGGTAGGATTTACGGGACTGTTAAGCAGATATTTTAGTAGTTACGTGGGTGTCAATATGGGACTGGATTTCAAATCGCGATTTTACTCCCATGTGCAATCGTTGGACTTCAGCTTTTTTGACAACCGTCAGACGGGCGAAATCCTGTCTCGATTCAGAGATATGGACAGATCTATTAGCAGTACGATCGGAATGGTGAATAGCCTGATTATGAACACCCTTCAGTTGCTCATTTTTCCCCCCATTTTGCTTTATATCAACTGGAAACTGGCCTTACTGAGCCTGGCGGTGCTACCTTTTGATACTACATTGATTATTGTGTCAAAAAAATACCTTAGTAGAGTGTCAAAGAAAATGGCCGAAGCATCGGCCGAGTCATCTGCCAAGTCCTACGAATCGCTTTCGGGCATCCGGACAGTGCAAGCACTGGGATTAGAAACCGTGTTTTATCACAAGCTCAGAGGCCTCATCCTCGATGTTGCAAAATTGCGAATCAGATCAACGCATTTAAGTGGGGGATTTGGGTTTTTAGGAACATTGGTGAAGATAGTGGGTACCCTGACGTATGGCTGGTATGGCTGGACAGAAGTGCTAAATGGCAATCTTTCTCTGGGAAGTTACATAGCTTTTTCCGGTTATGTGGGGTATCTCTACGGTCCAATCGGCAATCTCATTGGCCTCGTGGGGCAGGTTGAAATGGCTCTGGTTCGCATCAATCGGTTTTTTGAGATCTATGACTTGAGACCCGAAATCCAGGATCGTTCCGATATGCCCACCTTGCCACAGGTACGAGGTGAGATCGATTTTCACAATGTGAGTTTTTCGTACCTGCTTGCGCGCGGCGCGCAGGCAAGTCAAAAAGACCGGCCCGTTTTGCACCACGTTGACCTGCACATACCCGCACAGACCACCATTGCACTGGTCGGTAAAAGTGGCTCAGGTAAATCCACACTTGCAAAATTGATCCCGAGATTTTACGACCCACAAGAGGGATATGTGTCTATTGATGGGTACGATATTCGGAACTATCGCTTGAAATCCATCCGGCAAAAAGTGGGATTTGCCATGCAGGGCAGCACCTTATTTCAAGGCAGTATTTTGGACAACCTGACCTTTGGACACGACATACCCTTGCGAGATATTCAGGATGCAACACAGGCAGCGTACATCCACGACTTTATCGCGTCACTACCTGAGGGATATGAAACACTGGTAGGAGAACAAGGGGCGCAGATGTCAGAGGGCCAGAAACAGCGCATTGCACTGGCTCGCGTGCTGTTAATGGATACGCCCATTTTGATTTTGGATGAACCCACCGCCGCGCTGGATATGGAATCCGAATATCACATCCAGGAGGCATTGAAAACCGTGCGACAAGGTAGGACAACCATCATCATCGCACACAGACTTTCAACCATTCAAAGTGCAGATGAGATTGTGGTCTTGGATAAGGGACAAATTGCAGAGCGAGGAACGCACGATTGGTTAGCCATGCAAAATGGAGTTTATGCCCATTTGTATGAAAAAACAGCAAGTATATGATATGCAATGGTGTACAACAATATCATTTCTGTCATCCTGTAGTGATGTAATATGGGATGCCTAAATGGGATAAACAAGAAGCAGTTCATTGGCCTTCGGGGGCCATCACACTTATATTTTTTTAGGAGGTAAAAATGAAGATTCAAATGCTAAAAAAACCTGCTTTAGGTTATCCAGGACAGGTTTCCAAACTGGTTGTGGCCTATGTAGAAGAGATGAGCAAGCTCGCAGAATGGCTTATCGATGGCATAGATTATGTGAGTGATGTCGCGAATGATCTGTACGAAGACGCTAAAATCGTTGCACAGGTTGCCTTGGATATATATACTGGCCAAGTGTATCGAGATGCAATAGATTATCTTTTAGAAGATGTTAGTATATCTGTTAACCGGACACCAGAAGGAGGGGCTGAATTGCGAGTTGATACACCTGCTGGGCACACAGAATTGTACGTGAATCCACCGGTGACTGTCCAAGATGATAGTATAAGGGCAAATGTTAGTACTAACGTCGGTGGCGTACAGATTGGCACAAGCGCGACGATTAAAAACCCTGGCGGTTAAAAACCTTTAGCGTCATTATGGCTTAAAACTTTCACAATAGGTGTGTCCCCGAAGGTTTTTCTTTTTGGCAGTGGTGGTATTTATCTCCGCTCAAAGTCAGTGTGTTGTCCAGTTTTGGCCATATCGAAATCCCTTTAGATTCAATAATTTTTCAATATCTGAATCAATGAAACGTTTATTTATCTTTTTATTACCGGTTCTATATTCTCTCTCTTTGTTCTTGGTTACCGTTAAGTATTTGCCAGACTTAACGGTGAACAACTCAGAATTTTGGATTAGTAAGGGAGATACTTTTTTTGAGATGGAGTTTTTTGAAGAAGCCTACAAAGCGTATAAACGTGCAACTGTGTTGAAAGTTGATCATTCTTCGGCTTGGTTAAAAAAAGGTCTGACACTTACAAAATTAAAAAAATATAAAGATGCAATTCAAGAATATGATAAAGCGCTTTCGTTTGTTCCCAATCCTGATCTGGCGATATTTCATAAAGGGTACACCTACTTGCGATGGGAAAGATACCAAAATGCCCTTGAGATGTTTGAGCAGTGTAATGAACTGTATGTTGATAGGCATAGTTTGTTGCTTAACAGGGGTTTTGCGTTAATGAATCTTGGGCGATATAAGGAAGCACTTATTACATTTGATGAGGCACTCAAAAGCAATGCTAATGAGATTTTGTTATGGAAAAACAAAATAGCAACGCTTATTTTGCTGATGCGATATGAAGAAGCACAAGTGGCTTGTAAACAAGCGATTCAACTAAAACCAGATGATCCGGGAATTTGGAACAACTATGGTTTAATGCTATATCACTTAAAAAAATATAAAGAAGCTCTCAACGCATTTGATCGGTCACTTACTCTTGATCCTTATAATGATAATACTTGGTTCAATCGAGCACTTGTATATAGCGCAATGAGAGATAGACCACAAACCATTTTGGATTTAAGAAAAGCTATAGAGTTGAACCCCTTTCAAAAAGAGAAGATCAGAAATGAAAAAAATTTTAAGTTCTTGAAAAATGAAAAAGGGATTATTCCGGAATTATAGTGTTACACTTCAGATAGAAATGGACTTTTTTGAGGGACGTATAAGCTTTAAATTGATCTCAAACGAAGGATGGGTTCAAGTCAAATCAACGAGGTACTACTTTCGATAAGAGTGAGTTTTGTCAATGGAAATTTCAAACAATACAGTTACATGGCCTTCTACTTTAAGGATTGATTTTGTAAAAGGAATATTATTGACAATATTTTCTATTTTAGAAGGGTTTTTACTATGGAGAGTTTTATATCCTAAATTTCTGATTTTTGAACACTTTACGCCTCTTCAAAGTGACACTGTTTATCTATTTTTAAGTATTTTTAATTTTTGTTTAGTTCTTCTGGTTTTTTCTAAATTTGGTAACATACGATTAAGAGAATTGGTGTTCTTTCAGATTCCTACCAAAAGAATATTTCTAAAATGGATATATATCGCATTGGGAATAAGTTTATTTAACTTATTTGTGAGATTTCCTTTTGGATTAGATGCACAATTGCCTGATTTTGTAATTCGCCACCTGATCATCCTTATCATATCTGCTATATTGACACCCATCAAAGAAGAAATTGTTTTTAGAGGTATTCTTTACGGTTCCCTGAGGCCAAAATTTGGTAGAACATACGCATTTGTATTTTCTATTTTGTGCTTTGTTTTTGCCCATAGCACAATACAAGCGTTGATCTGGCAAGGTCATTGGACTCATTTTTTTTATTTTTTTATTCTTTTTACAGTTATAGCATTTCTTCTGGTATATATTTTTGAATCAACATATAGTCTTTTATTATGTATCATTTTTCATAGCATATCCAATAGTGTCTATCATATTGCGCCTTTAATCGGTTTCTTTTATGGAGGTTATATTATTAATGCGTCCTAAAGGTTTATATTTGCAATCTGTGTTTGTCCAGCTACCTAAAATCGCGATTATTGACAGTGGGATTGATATATCACACCCAAGTATCGGGATGATTGCAGGTGGCGTCAATATCTCGATTAATAAAGATGGTCATTTTACTTATTCTGAAGAAGGCACCGATTGTGCAGGGCATGGAACGGCGTGTGCCGGGATTATCAGGAAGAAGGCCCCTGATGCAGCACTGTATAGCGTGCGGATTTTTGATGCGTCTTTGATGGCGGATGGACGGGCACTCATAGCAGCGATTCAGTGGTGTATTGACAATGAGATGGATGTGGTGAATTTGAGCCTGGGCA
>JAPOXY010000168.1 GCA_026706845.1 Gemmatimonadota bacterium | reverse complement strand
ACTCGAGCGCGAGTGTCCTAATACACCTGGACTCACCCTGCCCCGTTCAATTGATGATGTTCTACAGGGCAGACAACCGGGAGCGAACAAAGACATGCGGTCGCGGCATCAGGCATTTGGATTTCGCTTACATTACGATGCCACGCTTGTTTGGGGGCGTGATCTTACAAAAGAGTTCGAATTGCCGACTTTCACTCCATCGTGGGTGCGAGAATATTTTCAGCCAGCTTTGGATCTTACTCGATATGCAGCGGGATTAGAAAAGGAAAATACAACAGACTTTTCTCTCCCCGAAGAGCCTCGACTAAGACTCCGCAAGTTAGCGCGGCTTGGCGTATTAGGTGGGGCCTGTCTCTTGATGGCACAAGGGCGATTTCGTTCCCTTAAAGGCGTTGACACAATACCGGTGCTAAAGGCGTCATATCCACAGTGGACTGACTTTCTCGATGAGACCAGAGAGTTGTATATCCACCTGGTGCCATCTTCAAACGAGAGGGTATCAAGATACCTTTCGCAGCTTGTGAAGTGGATGGATTGGATAGAGGAACAATTGAAGTAGATCGCGGAAGCGATTGGCTATTTGTGGGATTATCAAGCATTACAACTATGGAGGAAAAGATGGGTATTATCAGATCTGCTTTCGGTCCCTCCAAGGACGAAATCTGGACGCAGATTGCTACAGATATAGGCGGTGAGTTTATTGAGGGGGTGAGCCGATGGCGCTAAATCCCATCAGCTTTCTTCACCGCATCCAGCAGGGCATATCCATTCTCATCTACCGCAATCGAGCGCACCCCCCGATACTGGTCGTAAACCGCATTCATCTCATCCACCGAATCGAAATACCCCACCACGTATGCGGCTCCAATCGTGTCCCCTGCCCCCACCTTTCGACCGTGCAGTTCCTGGATGAAGCAGACATAACCCCGTTGATGACACCATGCCTCGTACACATCCGCCGGATCCAGCGTCATCCCAGCCAGCCACACGGATGTGCCATCCTCTTGTCGTTGTTCGTATGCCCGGATAATCCGATCGGGAATATCGCCCTCTTTTCGCTGGTAGAGAAATCCCTCGTCAGGAGGGAAATCTGCCAGGAACTCTGAAGATTCAATATACCCGTGATAGCTCAAGTAAATCCGTGTAAAGGAGTCTCCGCCCTTGTGGTGCAAGTGGCCGGGCATGTCGATCCGGTAGAACAGACAGTCCGCGCTGTTGACACAATAAATCCGTTCACATGAAAGCACGTATCGCGTATCCGGCAGAAAGAGCAATGTCTGCTCCCACCGCGATCCGGCCTGGAAACCTTCAACCACGCTCGTGAACGTAAACCACTGCCGCACAGCCAGAAACGCCTCACTCTGGATGACCTCATAATCCAACCGCTGTGCTCGCGTACAGATCTGGGGACCTTCCACGACGTGCTTGGGCAGATTCCCGTCGTAGATCCGATTTGGCTCCGCATCTCCCCACTCCGGCACGAGCAGGAAGTCCATAATGTGCAGGCCCGAACCCAGATCGGTCGCGCCCGTCCGTTTATCTACAAACGACCAGCTCTTGATCCCGCTTACATATCCCTCGGTCCGCACTGCTGCACAAAGGTGGGGTGTTTCAATCTCGAGTTCTGCTCTGCGTTCGCACCGTATCATTGTCTCTCCAAAAATGCGATAAAACACATCCCCAATATCAAATCACGCATTAAAATACCATTCAAGGCCACCTCGTCTCTGGCACGCATGCGGCGCTATGCGATCCCTTGCTTCCCGTCCGGCTATCGTCATCGCAATCCCAATCGGCGCAGGCTCCAAATCGTCCTGCCGTACGTTGTAGTCCGTACCGCCCCACCGCGATCCCACTCCCATCACATCAAACCGCACAAACCGTTCCGTCCGCCGATCAAAACGGAGATATCCCAGCAGCGATGCATCCAGCCCCCGTTCCCGACACGCGCCCTCGTACCAACTCCCCTCCTCGAACAACTGCGCGGATCCGGAAAGCCTTAAATCAACCCATTCCGGTGTCTCCTCAGTCACCGTCAACGTCATAGCCACATCCCGGATCGCCTCGGATGGCCACGAAGACGTTTCCCCTCGAACATAATCCGCCAGATGATAACGCACCAGCCGTCTGACCAGCCCATCGGGCATGGGGATAACATCACCCACAGCCGCATCCGGTGGAACCATAGCCAGCACCTCTTCCCGTCGGAACCAGACGTAATCCTGGTTGTGCGCCTCCCGCTTCATTCCCAAAGGTCGCGTATCCACCTCCCGGGGTAAGTCCCGAACGCTCAGGTGTAAAACCAATCCATCTTCAGGATACCCCGTCCAGCTAAATGTGGGATCTCGATACGCCAGACCTTCGATTTCCAATGCCTCGCGCTGGGTCTTGCGGTTCTCCCAGTTCTCCAGCGCCCGTCTCAACATCCACAAAAACCGGTCTGGATCGCTACCCACACCATGGACCGAGGCCTTGCCTCCCGGAAACAGCCTATTGCGACTACCCAACACTTCCCCCTCTGCCGTCACTGCATATAAACCCTGATGATTCAGCCCGTGATCGATATCCTCCAATCTGGCCTGTGCTTCCTCAAAAGAATACCCGTACCTTCCCTGCCAGGAGATCAGGCGCAAAAATCGGCCCTCGTCATCGGCTTGTCGCTGCAACCGGGAATTGTTCACGGCCACCGGGATAAACCGTTCATTCAAAAACTCAATCACACGCGGATCTGAAAAAACGAGCGCACGGCCCGTAACCCCGTTATTTCACGTACACCCCAGGGGATGGCCGTTCATCGCCCAGATAAACAGTGGCTTCTCCTCGCGCGCCGCCTTCTGTCGCCCCTCCCAGAGTTCTCCGATCCAGGGGATATCTGTCCACCCTTCCTTTTGGGGCCGGCAGACTTCGAACAACGCCTCAAATGTCTCGTCCGTCAATGTCGGAGCAGGATTTGTTATCTCTTTAGATACCATAACACCTCCGTGTCTCTTCTAAGCCTCTGATTTGTGCTCCCTCTCGTACGTCAGGAGTTCATCGACGGCCGATGCCACCTTGTGGTAGGCATCCAGATACTGGTTGATCAGTTCTCGACACTCCGTTTCGAGCCGGGGAGCCGCGCGAAAAGCATACTCTCTGAGATGTTCTGTCACCGGAAGTGGGCCATTTGCAAAATCCGACGCATCATGTCCCTGTGCGTTCAATGTCGCAGCCTTCGTACCATAGGGAAATCCCTCCGTGAAAATCGGATTCCCGTGCAAATGTCCGTATCTCATTCTGCCGATACCCACACCCTCTGCTGAGAGCGCCCGCAGGAAGGTCTCGATTGAAACACCTCCGAGCTTGTCCGGATCATACCGCATACAATGGCTATTGTAAACGCGCCGGCAACCCGGAAGCACTCGCTGAGGCACCACATCTGCCACATCTGCCAGCCCGGCGTCCAGGACGGCACCATTGCGGTCTCGGATTTCGTTCATCTTATCCAGGTGATGAAGTTGCTCGCGGGCGATTGCAATGCCCAGTGGGTGGGGACGGTATTTGAAACCTAACCCCGTGAAGGCAAAGCGTTTTATCCATGAATCCTCTCGAATTTCGGCACGCTTTTCCGGACGGCCCAGCAAGATAGCCCGCTCGTACAGGTCGCGGTCGTTTGTCGTGAGCACACCGCCCTCCCCCGCCGCAACCAGCTTGGAACCCTGGCAACTGAAACAACCGACATCGCCTATTGAACCGACCTTCTTTCCCTGCCAGATCGCCCCGTGGGCATGCGAACAGTCCTCAATCACGGCAATCCCTTGAGGGCGTGCCAGTTCCAAAATCGGTTCCATATCCGCAGGATTACCCCAGACGTGGCAAACGACAATCGCACGGGTCCGCCCTGTAATCTTCCGCTCTATGTCGGTAGAATCCAGAGTCATCGTATCGCGATCTACATCGGCAAAAACAGTGACTCCCCCCATAGCTGGCACAGTCGTCGCTGTGGTAAGAAATGTGAAGGAAGGAACAATAACCTCATCGCCTGGCTCCACCCCCACCGCAAACAGAGCCGTTTGAAGCGCCGCCGTACCGCTGGTAAGCGCCAGCCCGTATTCACAGCCGACGTAATCGGCAAACTCGCGTTCGAACTCGGCAACCGATGGTGAAATGGAAGTCTCGCCCTTACGCATCAGTTCCACCACCGCTGCAATCGCCTCTTCACTCACAGGGGGAACCGCGAATTTTCTTCTGTCGAGCGTTACCGCCTCAGGTCCCCCCGTCAATGCCAGCTTTCCCATCAATATCTCCTTTCAATATGCTGAAACGCGAGCGTCAGGTCACAGTATCAGAAAGCCCCAGCAGACCAAGAGTATCGCGGTACAGAATCTGATCCGGCAGGTCTTCTGGTAGCGGAGGCAGTCGCATCTCCTGGGAAAGCCGGACCACATGGTGCAACCCTTCCACTGTTTCCTCAAAAGTAGCCACAGGATAATCGGTTCCAAAGAGCAGTTTATCCACAACCCCGTATTCAACCGCCAGCCGCAGCGAGTTGTAAAACTGCCAGGGCCGGTAGAACAGACCCGAAATATCCGAAAACACGTTTGGCTGCTTTCGAATCAGGACAATGGTCTCAGCCTCCCAGGGATGCCCCATATGGGCGATTATCATCTTCAGATCTGGAAACCGGAGCGCGATATCCTCCAGCAGAACGGGATTCGCATACTTCAGCGGTGCCTTGCGCGGAAAAGTCGTTCCCTGGTGGAACATAATGGGCAACCCGTACTCCTCTGCCCTGGCAAAAATAGCCAGCGCAACCGCATCCAATGGGTCCCATCCACCGTAGATCGGACTCATCTTCAGGCCCCGCAACCCCAGCTCTTTGACCGCGCGCTCAACCTCCTCAAGCGCGTTGTCTTCAGTCGGGCAGATCGCAGCAAAACCGATCAGCTTTTCCGGATGAGCGCGCACATAATCTGCAACCGTATCGTTGACAGTAAAAAAGCCCGTCAGCGGTGCCCGCAACCCGAACACGATAGCGCAGTCCACCTCCGCCACGGCTGCCGTGTGCATATCGGGTGTAATATCCAGATCCACCTCTTGATTGCGCATAATAAAAGTCTCGCGCGCCAATTCGTCGGTCAATTCACCCGGATAGCGCCAGAGGTGTGTGTGGCAGTCCACCCGATAGCCTTTCTTAGACATCGATTCTCCTTTTTCGTTTATCTGCGGTTTTCTGATCCTGCAAACCTACAGATCCTTCAACATCCACACGAGGTCGGATGTCCCTCTTGGCGCAAGATCCGAGCGGATCCAATCCGGAAACCGCCCGATTTCCCGATAGCCCATGCTGGTATAGAGGTAGTAACCGCGCTCGTTGGCACTCCAGACCGTCAGATCAATCCGCTGTTTGCCGAGTCGGCGCGCCTCGTCCTCTAACGCACCCATCAGCCGCCTGCCGATCCCCTTATTTCGAAAATCCTTGAGAATCAGTAGCCCCAGGGTAATCGAACCGTCCCCGTTGGAGCGCTGAAGCGTCCCCTCTCCCACGATCCGCCCATCTGTCTCCACGACCAGCAGCACACCTGTGCCACAGGCCATGTCCGTAAGTCTCCCGCCGAGTGCTTCTCCTGCGACCCGAGTATCGGCGTTCCTCGGACTCGCCATCACCTGCTCCTTATACAACTCGCGGTGCATCGCTCCATAGGATGCCAGATCGCTCCATTGCGCCGTGCGCATCACGTATTCCCCGCCGTCAACGCTCCATTGCTCGATCAGACGTCCTTCATCAGTACCGAATTTCATTCTCTTTCTCTCCGCATATCCAGCCTGGAAGCTTCCGGTCGGTAACGGTACTTTTCCTCCAGCTCTTTCGGAAGTTCTACTCCCAGTCCAGGCATTGTTGGAGGATAAACCATCCCATCTTCAATCCGCGGTTTTTCCACAAATAGCGCGTCTGTGAGCGGGAAATGCCAGGTCGGATACTCGGCAAGCACGGTATTGGGCGTGACAAATGCCCAGGCCAGGTTGGCTGCGACCGTGATCGAAGTCCCCCAGGCGTGGGGCGCCACTTTTACACCATAGGCGTCAGCCATCGCAGCCACCTTCATACACTCTAAGATGCCCCCTGCCTGGCACGCATCCGGCTGGGCCACATCCAATGCCTGCCGCTCAAAAAAATGTTTGAACTCATACCGCATGCACGAACTCTCACCGCCCGAAATGGGAATACAGGTATTTCGGCGGACGTGGGCATAGCCCTCGTAGTCCGCAGCAAAACAAGGCTCCTCCAGCCAGAACAAATCGTAAGGCTCTAAAGCCTTCGCTACCCGGACTGCGTCGGCTGCCGTCCACGGATCCGGGTTGTGTCCCATCACCGCGTCCGCCATCAACTTCACCTCAGGTCCCAGCACTTCCCTGCACGCGGCCACCCGTTCCAGATCGTGTTCCCGATTCACGCCAATCCGCATCTTCACGGCTCGAAACCCCGCTTCAAGATGCGCTCTCATCTCTGCTTTCAGATCCTCCAGAGGCTGTTCCAGACCGCCGCTGGCATAAATTGGCAGCTTCTCGTGGCACAACCCTCCCAGCAGGCGATATACCGGCACACTGGCCGCTTTCCCCGCAATATCCCACAGGGCGTTCTCGACCGCACTGGCCGCTGCTACTGCCAGCCCGGACCGACCCCAGTACAGGATGCGGCGGTACATCATCTCGTAACACCCGGCCACGTCTCGTGGGTCTTTGCCCTGGAGAAACTGCCCGAACAGGCGGAACAACTCAGCCGTGGCTTCACCCGCGACAAACCCCGGCCCGTAGCAATCTCCCAGACCGGTGACGCCTTCGTCGGTATGCACCCGCACCAGCGCGCAGTTTACGCTGTCTGTTTCTCCTCCCGACCATCGCAAAGGATGCTCTTCCGGCATATCAACCGTGAGCAGGATGGGTTCCACCTCAGTGATCTTCATCGGTCATTTCTCCTATCTGACACAGATTTCTAATTTCCCGCATGGAGAACAACAGCACTCGCAAACAGATCTTCAAGACCCGGCTTCAATGGCCCGGACCATAACTTGGGCAGATAGCTACCGGTCTCGTACCCCCCGCGCTTCATCTCCTCTGTATCGGGGGTATAACCAACACAGCCATTCGTATATCCCAGAAGAACCGCCTGCGCTGGCGCAACTATCTCCTCAACTGTCCTCGCCAGGCCACAAAGCGGCTCTACATCCAGACCGATCAAAGCCAGCTCCCGGTTCAACCACAGCGTCTGAACCTGAAACGCCACCTGATCAGGAATCTCTTCTCCCATATCCAGACGCTCCAGACCCGCTTTCGCATACTGCTGCAGAAGTCCGCCTTCACCCTTCAAAGATTCGAGTTGTTCGCGAGTAGTATATTGCTTCTCACATGGAGCCTGCACAACGTTAATCTTCCCTTGCAGCGTCAGATTATCTATCGGACGGAGATTCATTCCTGTGAGGATCGCCAGGGTCTCAGCCAGCAGTTCATCGCCAATCTTAGCGAGTTCGGCGTGCTTCATCGCCCGCCAGTGGTCTCCTTCGGCCACATGTCGAGGGCGTGCATCTGCACCCGCCCCTTGCAGGAAAAACGGGATCACATCAGGACCAAACACATTGGAAAACGCCGCACGCCATGCCCCCGGCCAATCTGCTGTGATCAAATGTTGCGCACCTGTGGCAACTGGATGGCAGGATACCTTGACCCCGACCGCCGCCGCTTCTCCCGTGGCCTTTCTGAAAAGCAGAAGCTGCATCCGATCGTCCACCGGTCCGTCCGGATTCGGCGCATTCACAACCCGGCCATCCCGCTCCGGACGCCGATTCATCGGCAGCCGCGTCTTCCCCTCCCCATACCAGAGGCTCCCTTCCATCAGATTATCCGCAGCCTCGCGGGCGGCCTC